>CAZITB010000127.1:0-7203 GCA_964542055.1 uncultured Candidatus Kuenenia sp. | reverse complement strand
CCGCTCTAAAATGGCTTGTTGAAAAATTAAGAAAATCTGCCATATCATCTAATGTAATATTTTTATCTATATTTTCTTTAAGCCAGCTGATCAAATTTTTAAACTCCGGACTGAGAGATTTGTTTGTTTTTTCAGGGACGGTATCTGGTTTAAGCTGACTAAGTACTAATGTCATCAAAATTGGACGTATCTTATTTTTCATAGCAGAATGATTTGTGTGAGCTAAATTTACCAGCCTTTCTATATCCTGTTCCAAGTAAATAGTTTCGTAAGTTCGAAAAACGCTATATGTGTTAGTTACATTTTGCGGTATATCTGGTAAATCATCGAGGTTATTGAAACTAAAATGATGAACTGAAATTTTTGCAGTTTTTGTAATCGTATAACCTTGAAAGTATGTTTTGGGATAGATTAATATACATTCTTTTGCTGATAATTCGACTGATTTATCATTGATTAGCTTCAATAAAATTTGGCCACTATGAACAAAAATCAGATCGAAATGGGGCCAGATAGATGGGCCAATTTCAATTGTTTGGTCGATCGTACCAAAATTATTTTTTATGCACTTGATCATACGTCAAAATCAGAAATATCAATAAAACCATCAAATATTACAATACTAAAAGTCATTTGAGGAATTATAATACGTTTTTAGATAAAATGCAACGTCATAAAAAGCAATAACCAGTCAAGGAACTGTATTTTATGCAAAAAAGGATATTTGGCAGGACAGGAATTGAAGTGTCTGAAATCTCATTTGGTACTGTTTCGTTGGGTTTACCTTATGGCATTGGAGTACATGGAGAGGCTGATATGCCTCTTGAAAGTGACTCAATAGCATTGCTTAATGAAGCGGTTGATAAGGGAATGAATTTCTTTGACACAGCGATAGGCTACGGGAAAAGTGAGCAAATCCTGGGTAAGGCATTTAAGGACAGACGTGGAGAAGTGGTCATCTGCAGCAAGCCGGCACATTTTTATGATAAATTCAAAGGTGAAATCCTGCCTAATGATGCTCAGTTGTCTGAGAAACTTGAAAGTTCAATTACTAAAAGCCTCAAGCAATTGCAAACGAATTACATTGATGTTTATATGTCTCACGACGGCACTGAAGAAGTCATTGAAAACGAGACGGTCATTGCTTTTTTTCAGCAGTTAAAGCAAAAAGGAATCATTCGGGCAACGGGAATTTCAGTTTATACCCTGGAGCAAAGCTTGAAAGCAATTAACAGCGACGTATGGGATGTTATTCAGTTGCAGTTCAATTTAATGGATCAAACTCAGCTGCCAGCGATAAAACTTGCTGCCGAAAAAGGTGTTGGTACTGTCATTCGTTCTGTTCTTTTTAAAGGTATATTAACCGACAGAGGTGAAGAACTTCATTCTGAATTGAGGCCAGTTGCTGATCACAGGCAAAAATACTTAGCATTATTAGATGATAACACCAAAACTTTAGCGGAATTTGCTACCAAATTTGTTTTGTCTTATGAAGGGGTCTCTTCGGTATTGGTTGGTATTGATAAGCCTGAATATCTCAATCAGGCACTGGCAGTTGTTGACGGCAAATACCTCAATGCTGAAATTTTAGAAAAAGCAAAAGCTCTTGCCTATCCGGAACCAGAATTTTTAAATTTGCCGATGTGGGATAGAAAAGGCTGGTTATAAATTTAATGGAGATAAATATCACATGATAAAACTTGGCATAATCGGTTTAAGTAAAGGTAACGGGCACCCTTATTCGTGGGCATCTATTGTTAATGGCGGTTATAATGAAACGGAGATGGCTGATTGCGGCTATGCAGGGATACCTAAATATTTAGCTGCGAACAAGGACACGTTGGGCATAGATGGTGCTAAAGTTACCCATATCTGGACACAGGATAAGGATTTATCCCAAAAAGTCGCAAAGGCATCTTTAATAGATAATGCGGTTGATAATATGGAAGATTTGATTGGACGAGTTGATGCTGTATTGCTTGCTCGTGATGATGCTGAAAACCATGTTGAGATGGCCAAACCATTCATTGATGCCAATATTCCAATTTTCATTGATAAACCTTTGGCAGATAATTACCAAGACCTTGAATATTTCAAACAGCAGGTAGTTAAAGGTAAGTTTATAATGTCCTGCTCGTCTATGCGGTATGCCTCTGAAAGCAGGGCGTTGAAACAAAGTATTGATACCTTGGGTAAAATAGAGTTGGTTACTGCCACAGGTAAAAAGGACTGGATTAAATATGGTGTTCATATGCTCGAAGGGCTTTTTGCGTTGCTTGATGACCCGAAAGTAGTTTGTGTTCAGCACATAAGTAAAAAAAGCGGCAAGGATATTGTTTATATTGAATTCGAAACAGGCCTTACAGCTACAGTTAATTTATTTTATGATATAACTCCCACTTTTCAGATTTCCATCTTCGGACAAAATGGTTGGAAGCTGATTGAGTATTCCAACTGGTATGCAATGTTCAGAGATAATCTTATTGAGTTTATTCGCTCAGTTAAAGATGGAAAGCCAAGGTTGGAATTTTCAAAAACAGAAAATATAATTAAAACGTTAATAGCTGCGAAAGAAAGCCTGGAAAAACAAGGCCAGGCAATATTTGTAAAGGGATCATAATGACACACAAAGAACGAATTGAAGCTGTTTACAAGGGTGAAACTCTTGATAAGGTGCCGTTTATGCTTGATTTATCCCACTGGTTTTATCATAAAAACAAACTTCCCTGGGATATAAGCAAGTCTTATGAATTGCCCGAATATGAACTGTTAGATTATCATAAAAAGATGGATGTAGGTTTTTATATGCCCAATCTTGGTTCTTTTTACGAAGTTCGTTACCCAAAAGATATCCAAATAAAAACCATTAAATCTGATGATGGCAAAGAAATTACCTGGAGTATTGAGACGCCAATCGGCACAATATCAAGAACGAGGATATGGGAAGATATAACATACGCATGGGCCATTAAAAGCTGGAGTATAAAAACGCCTCAAGACTTAAAAGTACTTGCTTATGCCTATGAGAATAGGACTTACAAGTTCAATAATGAAAAGTATCAAGCCTGGATTGATTATATTGGAGATTTTGGTGTTTGCTATGTGAGTTCCGGCTATAGTGCAATGGGCCAACTTTTAAACTATTGGATGGGCATTGAAGGAACTATGTATGCAACAATGGACTGGCCTGATGTAATGAAAGACGTAGTTGACCGCATAAATAATAATAATCTTGAGCTCATTAAAGCATTAGGTGATTCCCCAATTGAAATAGCTGTAATGGGTGACAATTTTTCCAGTGATGTTCAGCCGCCATCATTCTACAAGCAATGGTCAAAAGATTATTATGACAAGGCCATAGATACTTTACACAGGGCAGGCAAATATGTTGCTGTCCATATTGATGGTATGCTTTCAGGTTCAATTGAAATGATTAGAGATTCAGGCGCCGATTGCGGCGATGCTATCACGCCAAAACCGATGGGCGATCTGACCCCCGCACAGTGCAGGGAAAGAGCGGGCAAAGATTTTATACTTTCAGGCGGGGTATCACCTGACCTATGGCTTGCTGATGTGGATATAGAGGTTTTCAAAAAGGCAGCTTTGGATTGGCTGGAACTGAAAAAGATAAGTCCTCGTTTTATTGCCAATGCAGGCGATCAGGTTCCCCCGGGAGCAGAAGAGGATAGGATAAAAATAATGAGAGACCTTGTTGAAGAACATGGTAAATACTAATTGGAGTAAATTATGAATATGCGACCAAGTAAAGTTTTAAAGAAAATGCGTGCAGGCGAAGTAGCCACATGTGTAAAGATAAATATGTCAGATCCAGTTTCCACTGAGATAGCTGCTTTTGCAGGATACGATTGCGTATGGCTCGATTGTGAGCATTTGCCGCATACCGTTGAGCAAGTGCAAAATCATATCAGAGCTGCCAAAATGCATGATGTTGACACCTTGGTACGTGTTCAGCGAGGTAGCTATAGTGATTTGATACATCCGCTTGAAATGGATGGCACAGGCATAATGGTTCCGCATCTTATGAGTCTCGAAGAAGCCAAAAAGATTGTGTATTATACAAAGTTTCATCCAATCGGCAGACGCCCTCTGGATGGCGGATACACCGATGGAGCATATTGTTTGCTCTCGCCGGAGGAATATATCAAACAGGCCAATGAACAGCGATTTGTTGTTGTCCAGATTGAGGATCCCGAACCGCTGGACGAGTTGGAAGAGATAGCGGCCCTTGAAGGTATTGATATGCTGTTTTTCGGAGCAGCTGATTTTAGTCAGGGCATAGGAACACCTGCGAAATGGGATAACCCTAAAATAGCAGAGACGAGAAAGCGAGTGGCACAGGTTGCACGCAAACACGGTAAGTTTGCAGGAACACCCGGCAGCGTTTCAAATTTTGATGAGTTGGCGGAAATGGGCTACAATTTCATAAGTGTCGGCGCTGACGTCGTTGGCCTTGGCTTGTATTTTAAAGATATAATCGCAGGTATCAAAGGAACAAAAGCTGCTAATAACGAGAATATTTACAAAGGAAAATAATAATGCACGTTAAAGATTTATTCAGCTTAAAAGATAAAGTCATTTTAATAACTGGCGGTGAAGGTAAATATGGCAGATGTTTAACCGAAGCACTTGCTCAAGCAGGCGGCAAAGTAATTACAGCTTCACCATTTTTGGAAGAAGGTCATAAGGTTGCTAAGGAATTTCAAGATAAAGGTTTGGATGTCATAGCAAGTTATGTCGACCAGTCTAATCACGATTCTGTAATGAAGCTCAAAGGTGAAATCAAGACCAAATATGGCAGATTGAATGTTTTAGTCAACTGTGCAGTAGCCAGGCCGATGAAAGGTTATAAAGCACCGCTTGAGCAGTGGAAACAGTCAATGGATGTTAATGCTACAGGGCTGCTTGATATAACCCGTGAAATGGCTGATTTAATCGAAGAAGCTGGTGGCGGCACTATAGTCAATATTGCCTCTATGATGGGTATGTTCGGGCCGGACCTTTCAAACTATGAAGGACTGCCGGATAACTGGAAGGATCAGCCTCCGGATTACTTCTTTCACAAAGGCGGAATGTTGACATTAACTCGATATCTTGCAAAAATCTTAGGCGACAAAAACATTCGTGTCAACGCTATCAGTCCCGGCGGAATATTTTCCGGCCAACCGCAAAGGTTTGTTGATAATTATACAAAAAAAGTACCGCTTGGCAGATTGGCAAACAATGATGATATTAAAGGTGTAGTGGTCTTCCTTGCATCTGAGGCTAGTTCTTACATTACCGGCGAAAATATCCTCATGGACGGCGGTATGCATTGTTGAAAAAAATCATTTAACAGTTGAGGCGATGGTTTTACTAAGTATCCTGTTGCCAAGAATAGAAATGGCCCATGCCCCTGCGGGTGCTGTAAGAATGATGCTCAAGACAGCGATAGCAAGAATAAGTTCTCCAGGGCCAGTGTCCATTCCAGCAGCATGCATGGCCATCAAAGGAGCGGAACCGATTGCAGCCTGAACAGTAGCCTTTGGAGAATAGGCTACAAGCACAAAGATTCGCTCCCATAGAGTAAGGGGGCTTCGTAACAAACACAACCAGACCCCGCTGCCGCGCGCCAGCAGCCCAATTCCGATTACCGCCGCTCCAATGAGGCCTGCTTTCCATGCAACGGTAATATTCACCTGGGCACCAACCATCGAAAATAAAATAATTTCAGCAAAGACCCATATTTTGGCCAATTTAGCCGAAATCTCATGTGCCATGTACTCGCGTTTTTCAAGAATGACAAAACCGATAGCCATTGCGGATACGAGCCCCGCAAAGGGAATGTTTCCGGCCAGAAGATGCTCAAGGCGAACCAGCATTAAGGAAAGCGCCAAAATAATCAGAACTCGTTTGGTAGCACGAGGGTTAAAGCGTTCAAAGAGGTGAGAGAGGCACATTCCAATCGCTAAACCGACGCTAATTCCCAGAATCAGTGAGACAGGCACACTGGCAGCCTGCCATGCAACGTTGACTTGGCTGCCTAAATATAGGCCCATGACTACACTATGCGCGACGATCACGTAGATGTCATCTACGGAGGCGGCGGCCATCACCATAGAGGGAATATCCTTTTCCGCTCCTTTGCGTTCTTTGATAAAGCGGATCATCGATGGAACGACAACTGCTGGAGAAACCGCTGCCAGGACCGTGCCAAGAATAGCGGATTCGAAATATGTCAGCCCTAACAGCCAGGGGCCAATCAGTGTAATTGTTGCTCCTTCCAGTGTGGCTGGAATGAATGCCAATAATAGTACGCGCCCGCCAACCCTGTGAAGTGTATCACGGCTTAATTCAAAGCCGACCCGAAGGAGGATAACAATCAAAGCAATGAGCCGTAAATCAGGGCCGATATTTAGCAAATCGGGGTTTATCCAGTCAAGCACATAAGGGCCGAGAACCACGCCTACCAGCAGCATTCCAATAAGACCAGGGATGTGAAACCGACGAAGAACCCAGTCAGCGATAAGACTTAAAATGATGATTTCAGCAATACTGATTGCCATATGACTCCTTAATGTAACAAATTATTCATCTTTGATCAGATTGTAGGAGTCATCAGCCGGACAATTCAGAAATATGGCGGTTATACGGGGAACTCCATCCCCAGAAATATAATAAAAAAGCTGGCAAAATAAAACAACCATTTTCTGAGAAAATAAAAACCAGAACAAAAGACATCGTTTTTGAGTACAACAAAGATTTTTGTCTATCGCTGTCAGAATTCTGTAAGCAAAATTTCCAACTGCTTCCTTGGCTATATTAAGACCCATCATAACCAGCAGTCCAGCCGGATTTCCGATTTTCATTATGCCCTGTATTCCTTTGCGTCTGCCCGGATTTATATGATCCATTTCCGTCGGATGTTTCGTAGGCTCACGGCAAAGAGTCCGGAACAGAATAACGCCAAAAGAGCAAAATCCAGCAATAGCGGCATCTGACCGGCTTGGTGAATCGAGGCATGTAGAATATCTGCGCCATAGGTCAGGGGCAGCACATAAGACAGTGGCCGCAGCCAAATAGGTATCTGCTCGATTGGGAAAAACAAACCGCACAGAAACAGCATCGGAAAACGGAAAAAGTTCGAAAACGTCTGAGCTTCAAAGACTTCTTTGACGGAAACAGCAATAAAGAGACCCAGGAATG
>CAZITB010000126.1:0-7262 GCA_964542055.1 uncultured Candidatus Kuenenia sp. | reverse complement strand
TATATTACTACAGATTCTCCCCCGAAAGCGGTTTTGGCGCACAAATAATTTATGACGGTAAAGGAAATACGGACTGCTATATGACTCAAAATGGAGATACTGTAGTCATAGAAGGCGGCTATCACCCGACAGTTACCTCGCCCGGCCATAAAGAATACATTTTTACAATTTTAGTCGGAAAAACACAACGTTCGTTGATACAAAACTTCGAGAAAAAACATCATTCATTGATGAGTGGAATACCTGGTATCGCTGAAATGAGAGATAAGTTCAAACAATAAAGGAAAAACATGAGTTCTAAACTATTTAGCATAGAAGGATTGAATATTCTGATTTCTGGTTCTTCACGGGGCATTGGTTATATACTGGCCCAGGAATTTGGCAAACTGGGAGCAAAAGTTTTTATCAATGGCAGGAACTCTGACCAACTCAATGAAGCAGCAAAAAAACTATCTGCTGAAGGAATGGAAGTTCATGCCTATTCATTCGATGTATCTGATGAGAATCAAGTAAAATCTTCAATATCCCAGATTCTTGACGAACATAAGTCGATAGATGTTCTTGTAAACAACGCTGGTATTCAGATAAGGAAACCGCTCGAAGAATTTGAATATGAAAACTGGCGAAAAATCATGGACGTCAATGTAACCAGTGCGTTTTTAATGAGCAAAGCAGTTGTTCCGCAAATGATCGCAAGGAAAAAAGGGAAGATAATAAATATTTGTTCGCTTATGAGCGAAATTGCAAGACCAACCATAGCCCCATACACTACATCAAAGGGAGCTCTAAAAAATCTTACCAAAGCCATGGCTACCGATTGGGCTAAATACAATATTCAGGTCAACGGCATCGGTCCCGGCTACTTCTCTTCTGAAATGACGAAAAATTTAGTTCAGGATGAGCAATTCAATAGCTGGATATGCAACCGAACGCCGGCTGGAAGATGGGGACAACTTGAAGAACTTGCCGGAGCTGCAATTTTCCTGTCCTCCGAAGCCTCAAGTTTTGTTAATGGCCAGATTATTTATGTTGATGGCGGAATTTTAGCTTGTGTTTAAAAAAAGGAGTTTTTTTATGAGTATCAAAAAGAACAGAATGTTAATATTGTTATTAATTTTAGTTTCTTTTCAGACCTTTACAAATGCAAACACAAAAACTGATTTCATCGACTGGAACAATTTAAAGAATCCTTTATATTCTCACCCAGGCTGGTCAACCAAAGATGCATGTACCGTTTATAAAGACGGATACTTCTATGTCTTCTTTTCAGCATTTTATTTCGATAACGGCAGAGAAAGAAGCCACCTCTCTGCTGTTAAAACCAAGGACTTCAAAACTTTCTCCAAACCCCTTTTTCTATGGGATGGAATGGAAGAAGGATGGATAGGCCTTTGTTCCCCTAATATCACCAAGGTAAAAGACAAATATATCCTTACATACAATACATGGGGGCATCGTCATCCCAGCGGCATGAATAATATTATGCTATACGCCGTAAGTGACGATCTGGAAAACTGGGACAAGCACAACCAACTCGCCGCAAACCTCACAAAAGGTAAAAGCATCATCGATGTTGCACTGGCATACCACGATGGCAAATATTATGTAACATGGCAGAACTGGCGAGACAACGACGTAACCGTAAAGACAGATCATATCGCTGTCGGCGATAGTCTGGATGGTGATTTTGAGTTCATTGGAGATGGTAATCTTGAATTGCTGATGAAAGACGGACATGAGAACGGCAAAATTCATGAAAACTATGAGTTCGTTAAAATAGAAGACACCTGGCACATCCTTTCAACAGACTATAGACCCCACAATCCATATTTATATAAAATGTCAGGCGACCCCGGCGACCCTGCTTCATGGAAAAAATGGACAGACGGCTATATGATCAAGGCCCCTAAGGAAGAATTCAATACTCATCACCGCGCAAATGCCGCCTTCCTAGTGGACTGGTCGGACCATGACGGCTATTACTATCTGATCTACGCAGGCAATACCGAAGGCGTAACCCATGACGGCCGAGGCGATAACAAAATTGCACTTTCAAGGTCAAAGGACCTCGTCAACTGGGATGCACCCGGTGAGAAAAAACAATTTATCAACTGGGACAATTTACGCAACCCGATTTATTCACACGATGGATGGTCAACCAAAGATACATGCATGATTTATCATAATGATTATTTCTATATATTCTTTTCCGCTTTCTATCATGACCAGGGCAGGGAAAGAAGTCACGTAACTGGCGTCAAAACAAAAGACTTTGTTAACTACTCAGAACCTCTTTTCATGTGGGATGGTATCGATGACGGCTGGATAGGAATGTGCTCGCCTAACATCACCAAAGTGAAAGACAAATTCTATCTTACTTATAACTCATGGGGCGACAAAGATGGAAAACCGAATGATCTGTTTTATGCCGTTTCAGATGATCTTGAAACTTGGGATAAGCACAAGCCTTTGGCAAAAAATCTCACACCCAGAAGAGATATTGATGCAGCAATTACATATACCAACGACAAGTACTATCTCATCTGGAAGGAAGGTTATCCTCACAAAACGCGTATAGCAGTTTCAGAAAGCATGGAAGGTCCTTTTGAATATATTGAAGATGGATTTCCCCAACTGCTCATGCCTGACGGTTCTTATAACGGGCTTGTTCATGAAAACTTTGAATTTATAAAAATCAATGGTAAATGGAAACTGATGACTACTGCATACAAACCCTCGCCTACTACATTTTATCTGTATGAAATGGTTGGCGACGGCCAGGATGACAGCGATTGGCTGCATTGGAATAAGGGTAGAAAAATTTTGATGCCCCAGGAGCATTTCAATACCAAGAGCAACTCTAATGCAGGCTTCATTGCTGACTGGACACAATATGACGGCTGGTACTACATGGTCTTTGCCGGAAGAACTGAAGGCAACACTCATGCCCGCAGAGGAGACAACCGCATAGCTCTGGCAAGATCAAAAGACCTTATTGACTGGTACAAACCCGGAAGCAACGAACCGTTCATTGACTGGGATAGTCTCGAAAATCCGGTTTATTCCCATGCCGGATGGTCAACTAAAGATGCATGTATGGTTTATAGAGATGGATATTTCTACCTGTTCTTCTCAGCTTTCTATCATGATAAAGGAAGGGAACGAAGCCACGTTGTCGGTGTCAAAACAAAGGATTTCATAAACTATTCCGATCCTTTATTCACTTGGAGCGGTTATTTTGATGGCTGGACAGGTATGTGCTCACCGAATATAACCAAGCACGGCAACAAGTATTACCTAACCTATAATTCATGGGGTGATGACCACAGCAACGGAATGAAAAATCAGCTTTTCTATGCTGTGTCTGAAGACCTGGAAAATTGGCAAAGTGGTAAACCTCTCGCCTGGGATATAACCGTAGATGAAAACGGAAACCAGGTCAGAGCAATCGATGCAGCGGTAACCTTTTTCAACGATAAAGTTTATCTTTGCTGGAAGGAAAATCAAACCCCTATGATGGCGGTCGCTGATGAAATCGGTAAAACAGGCTGGAAAAGGCTCGGCCAGCTTCCAAACGGTTGGTGCGAAAATTATCAGTTTATTCAAATGGATGGATTCTGGTATCACGTTTCCACAGCTCAAGGGCATCAGCCAAGAATAATGAAGATGTGTGGCGATGGATATGATGATAGCGATTGGCTTAACTGGAGTGTATTTTCGTATCCTGAAATCCCTGTTGAGGACTTTAGCACTGATGAGCAGGCTAATGCTTCATTTCTTGCCGATTGGCGTATCTATGATGGATACATGTATCTGATTTACGCAGGCAGAACCGAAGGGCAATCGCATCTGGGCAGAGGAAATAACAAACTTGGTCTTGCCAGATTGAAAACTTTTACCAAATGGAGTGTCCCAGATGAGGATGAATCGAACAAATAGCATTGGAAAACTTTTTTTAGCAATTCTGTTTTCTGTTATTTGTGCGAATTGCTCTGCCTTTGTGCCGGTGGATAGTGATAGAAATTTTAAACAATCCATCAGCGGAAAATGGAGGTTTCTGTTTAACAAAGACCGTGCCGGATTCGAAAAAAAACATTACGATGATTCTGACTGGCCCATGATCGAAACTCCATCGAACTGGGAATTGTCTGGTTTTGAAGAACCAAAATACGCAAAACCGCGAAAAGGAACTGCGTTATACAGAAAAACTTTCAACCTTCCTCAAGACTGGAAAGATCGAAACTTACTGATAAGGTTCGAAGCAGTCGCCTTCGGATTCGAATTTTGGATCAACGGAAAGTATGCCGGTGAATTTAACAGTGCATTCAATCGCAGTGAGTTCGATATCACTGATCTTGTAGAATTTGATTCAGCAAATGTAATTGCCCTTAAAATCGACAGAAGAAGAAAGGGCTGGGACTTTGACAGCCACGACAGTTGGGGTCTTTCTGGAATTTTCAGAGATGTGCTGCTCTTTTCGGTACCGAAAAATCATTTCAAGAATATCTCCATTTCTACTGATTTGAATAATGATTGTTCTAAAGCTCAAATAAACATAAATCTGGAACTGAGTAATGTTTTTCCCAATAAAGAATCTTTTAATTTAACTGCAGAACTTTATAATCCTGAAAACGATCTGCTGAAAAAAACATCATTAATCGAAAGCGACCAAAAAAAAGTAAACAAGATCAAATTCGAAATTAATGATCCTCGCCTCTGGAACGCTGAAACTCCGAACCTTTATACTTTGAAGTTAATCCTTAAAAACTCCGATGGATCTGTACATAGAATCGAAAAGAAAGTAGGAATTCGCCAGGTCCGGATCAAAAACGCTGTTTTCACTCTTAACAATGCACCCGTAAAATTAAGGGGTGTCAATCATCACGACATCCACTACCAGGTAGGCAGAGCGCTCACCAAAAAGCACTACCTGCAGGATATAATGCTCATGAAAAGCGCGAATATAAATACTGTCAGAACTTCGCATTACCCTCCCTCGCCTCTGTTCATTGAGCTCTGCGACAAGTTCGGCTTGTATGTGATCTGCGAAGTGCCGTTCGGAAAAGGCGAGCACCACCTCCTTGAAGATGATTACCTCGAAAATCTTTACCAGAGAGCTTATTCAACTGTCATGCGTGACAGAAACAATCCATCTGTGATCATCTGGTCTGTAGGAAACGAAAACCCGGTCGTACCCAATGTTATCAAAACCGCTGAATATGTGAAAAGCCTGGACAGCACAAGACCTCTCTTACTGCCGGGAGCCGGCGAATCCGGAGGTACCTGGGATATCCCTTTGCCTGATACCATCGACATCATAGCCCCTCATTATCCTTATGCCTACCCAACCGAAGGCCGCGGAAGGTGGAACCTCTTAGAAGCCGCAAATACCGATAAGGTCAACAGGCCAATAATTTGTACAGAGTTTAACCACTCCCTGGGCAATGCCTTCGAAGGCCTCGCAAAAAGATGGGAAGTAATTGAAAAATACGATCGTCTTGCCGGTGGTTGTATCTGGCATTTCCAGGACCAGGGTATAAAACGTAAAATTACCGGAAAACTCAGGGTCCTCGATAATGATATACAGCGCCTCGACGCTGACGATTTCAAAGAGCCCCCCGTAATCAGTCCTGACTTGTGGCTTGATGATGACACCGTAATAGACAGCTGCGGAGCCTCCGGTTCAGACGGCATAGTTTATGGCGACAGGGTAAAACAGGTTGATTATTGGATAACCAAAAAAGTTTATTCCCCTGTTCATATCCCTATTGATAAAGTAAAAATTAACACAACCGAACCAACGATAGAAATCCCCATCCACAACCGCTATGACTTTACCAACCTCAATAAAGTTACATGCAACTGGCAGTTACTTTCAGAAGGGACAGTCTGTGATGAAGGTTCGTTAAAAACAGACCTTGCCCCGCATGAAAAAGGTATCATTAAAATAGACACAAAACTCCCCGAAACCAGCGACAGGATAAGTTGGCTGGAACTTACCTTTCTTGATTCAAAAGAAAATCTGATAGTCCAAAGATCGATTAGGCTGGTTCAGGATAACAACTTTTTAGAAAGCAAAAAGTCTTTCCTGACTTTCTCTGATACCGGTAATGGTACTATGAGCGAAAATCTGAATATAAAACTTGACATCGAAACTACTCCTTGGACTATCTATAATCTCCAACAGCCGGAAATCTCCGTAAAAGGCCCATTCATAGACATTGGCAGAAAACCCGAACTCGCCGAACTCAAAAGAATGTCTCCAGCCCAAAGAGCCATCAACGATAAAATGTTCTTAACTTCTCCGGAGATCATCGAAACCAATATTCAGAATAACAACACCGAATTCCATTTCAAGCTCAGATATATGATCGATGATTCTCTGCAGAAATACGTCACTCTAGAGGGCAACCTGAAGATCACCTCTGATGAGTTTTTGGACTTGAATTATAAAATATCTGTTCACAACATAAAAGAAGATTTACTGGAAATTGGCCTTGCTTTCAGCCTGGAAGAAGATTTCAATGAACTCTTCTGGCTGGGCAACGGACCATATAATTCCTATCCTGGCCAGCGGAAAGCCGCAGAATTTGGCGTTTGGAACATCAAACCTCATGAAAAATATAATCCCAAAAATCGCTACTACAAAGGAAACCGCGAATTCGTAGAGTTGGCAATAGTTAGCAATAAAAACCAAAATAGCGTCGGCTTCATATTCGATTCCGCCACCATTTCCCTGCAGAAATTCCAGGACAAAATGTGGTTCTCTCACATTTTAAGATCAGCCGGAAAAGGTAACAAACCCGGTGGAATGAGCACTCTGTATCCTGCTGAGATCACCGACGCCGAACCTCTAAAAGGCCAATTCCGTTTCAAAATACTTCAAAATGTAAAAAGCTCCAACAAATTCAATTTTATCAATAATACTAAAGGTATTTAGATGAAAAAACTTATTCTGATTTTATTTATCACAGTTTTGTTCTCGGGCTGTAAAGATGAAAAGCAATCAATTGTCATTAAGTTCGGTCATTCTCTTGATGTTTCACATCCCGTACATAAGGCAATATTATATATGCGAGACAGATTAGAACTCTACTCAAATGGGGAAATTACGATAGATGTATTCCCAAATGAACAGCTGGGCTCTGAACGGGAAATGATCGAGCTTACCCAACTGGGCATTATTGACATGACCAAAACCTCTACCTCCCCTCTGGAAAGTTTTATTCCTGAAATGTCAGTCTTTAGCATTCCGTATGTCT
>CAZITB010000125.1:0-7276 GCA_964542055.1 uncultured Candidatus Kuenenia sp. | reverse complement strand
CCACAGCTAAGAATAATAAAGTGTTGAATATAGATTATTCAGCAAGCCCTATTTAATGATTTGCACGAAAGATTATGTGCCTTAGCGTATAACTTTAAAAGCCTTTCGATCTCCTCAATTGTGGCTGTTATCTGATCTTCAGCAACATTTTCAGCAACAAGTGCTAAAATTAAATCTGCTGCCTTAGCTATAGCCTCTTTTTTAGCCCTGCATTTACATTTATTGATAAATATTTGATTAGCATTCAACATTGTCTAGACTCCTTCCTGTTGGTGGTAAAATTAGTTGAGATGACACGGTCTCGATGTATTCTTATTCCATACAAACCTTGTTTGATGGAATCAATCTGCTCATATTCGAAAAGACGGATTATTCCTATGCGTTTATGATGCTTGATATGAAATTTGCGGATGATATAAGCTACCCGTTGAGGTGGTTCGCCGAGTTGTTCGGCGATTTGTGAAACTGTTTGTAATTCTGACATTTTTAACTCCTTTGCTAAAAACAACATTCATTTGAAAGTTGCTCTAAGCGCAGGAGTTAGCGCAGACGCAAAGCTATACTGTTACCTGTAAGCTGTTGTAATGAAAGGTTTTAAAAAAATAATAAAAATGATTCCGCGCAGGTGAATGCGCAGTATGTTATCTTAATTCATGTGATCTGCTGAGAAATTAAGCATTGCCTGAGATTGTTTTAAAAGATCTGAAGCTCTTGCCTCAGTTAAATTGAGCTTTTGGGCTATCAAAGAAATTGAAGGGTATTCAATATTTTTTTCCGATTTATACTGCTGAAACATATTATATATATCCCAGTGTTCTTCTGTAATCTCTTGATTGCTGAAAGCATCCATATTACCTTCTGAATCTTTCCACCCTTTTTTGAGGTCATAAGATTCTCTGAGCTGTTTTCTTTTCTTCCAAGCAGGGGTAGTTCGAACACTGCCAGACGTAGATTCTATAATTCTTGCAATTTCCTCGGAATTAGCATTGGGGTGTTTAATTATAATGTTGGCGACTCTTATATTAAGTGATTTCACTGAATTTGTAATCTGTTCACATTCAAGGGTACTCTTTCTTATTCCCAATTTTTCACTATCTATATCCCAGTACTTTAATTCATCAAGTTCGAACTCAAGCATACCGCCTTCTTCAGGATTTACACAACCACTAACCCCCATACTTTCTCCGTTAGGATAGGTAACTAATTTAGGATTCACGGTACAGGGCTGGCTGGGGCATTTGCGGCACGTAACTTCATCGCTGTAACCACGAAATAATAATATTTTCTCTTTTTCTAAATCATCTATTTCAACTTTATTCAAAAACTTTAAATTTGATGCATATACAGTTAAAAAACCGCTTGAGGCAAGCTGTTTCAACTTTTCAACTTTTTCCTTATCAGGCTGCATCTGTTGTCTCTGATTCGGATTTATGTTTAACAAGCATATTCCACTTTCTAAGATACTTTTTAGCCATTTCAGATTTTTCGTCATCTGACAAATCAGAATATTGTGGGCTTCCAATAGTAAAAGTCATTGGTCTGAATTTTTGCATACTTATAGTTTTAAATTTTATTTCTATCTTGGCCTTTTGAACTTTAATATAATCAGGATCAATTTTATGTGCCAAAATTGATTTGGCTAACATGGCTTCCACCTGCCTGTTATCACCATTATACGGGCTAGCCTCTAAAGTAATTCTCTGATTTGCACCTTTGCCTGGATCAAACATAATCATTTTCAAAGAAATAGATTCTACAGGCATTGTTGGGTCCTCTGTAAATCTGAAATCACCTTTTCTAAGGCACTGCAAATTAAACACTTCTGTATTGGCGTTGGGTACTTCTTTAAACCCAAGCACTTTAGTGCAAAACGCCTCGTACATCTTTTCTTTGGCTTTTTTACTGCGAGCATGTATCGCCACTTCGCCATATTCGGCATTATACTCAAAAATTACCTGGAAGATAGGTCGATAGGCTGCTCTGATTATTTTATCGTTATCGTTCTCATCATAAGTGCGGTATCCTTTAATACTGTCTTCCGGATTCGCAAAGAAAAAATGGCGGGTAGGGTTTAATCGCATATAGTAATCAACCTTGCAGCGGCTCCCTTTGCTCTGTTTTTTATAGTATTCTGCTATGGTATTCCCAAGTTTCTCACGAATCTCAGAGTCATTTCCATCACAATTTAAGCCAGAACCCACATAATAGTGAACTTTACCTTTTTGTTTTTCCCAGTTATTAAGTTCCAACGCCCACATGAAAACCGCACTGTAACGCAACCAGACATACATGGCCCTGGCATGTTCATTTTCAAGTTCACCCAGTTCCTCGCCTATTTCAAGGTTACCAAGTAATGGTGATCTGGCCTGGTCAATAAGTGACATAATACCAGCTTCATTTGCCCATTGGTGAATTGTTCGAAAATCAAATTCCACCATTTTGATATCTGTTTTTTTTGCAATCGCTTCCTGTAAATTATCGATCTCAAATTCCTTGTCCCAGGGAAAATCCAAAAGTAAGTTTTTTTGCTTGAAATACTCCTGAATTAAATCTTTAGGTGTCAGTACAACAAAATCTTTAAAATAATAATTTGCCATTTGTTCCTCCATGAATGGAAGTTACCCGGCTCCGCCGGCATCATATTATCGACTGCTGCGCCATGACCGCCCCAGCCACATCGCGTTCGAGATTTGTTTGCCCGAACAAATACCGAACAAAACAATTATTTGTCTTAAAATATTTTGAAATTTATTTAAGCTAAAACAGTAAACCTTCTATTTATTAAGTACTGTTTTCATTTTTTAGACCCTGTCTACTGAGGTGCAGAAATATCCATCGGAATATTCGCTTCGGCTGGTTTTCCACCGCTCATTCTGGTTGCGTTTTCAACATATTCAATTTTTTTATCGTCGCCGTTATTGACAAACTTCGGTTCCGGCAGGCCAGTTACCAATTCATCAATTTCGATGTCTTTCTTTTCTTTCATCGACAAATTAGCTGCTATGCCGGTCAGGATCGAATATGCTCCCTGAACAAAATCAGCATTTCGTTTATATGGATCCGGTTCGTGTGTGCCGAATATGTCATTTAGCATGACTTCATCACCGCCGCCGTGAGCACCTGTGCCCTCATCGACTTCTATTTCGTATGGGGTTTTGAAATGCGGATATACCCTTACCCAGGTACCTTCGGACTGAAAACCGCCCTGTACCTTGCCATCGCCGCTGATGTACGAAGACTCTTCGCAGTGCTGTTCGAGTCTGCCTTTTGTGCCGTTGAAAGCTACATGGTAACCTTCCCACGGACTAAAAGCATTTAAACTGTAGCTCAGGTAGGTGCCGTCTTTGTATTTGGTGGTGAGATTCATTGTATCTTCGATATTGATCTCATCAGAGAAAACACATCTGTCACGTTCATAGCCGTCGTATTCTTCTTGATCTAGATAAAGCTGCTTCATTACATCATAAGAAACCATATCGAGATGGAAATTGCATTTATCACTTACCGGGCAAGTCAGACATCTTTCGGAATGGTCTTCCAGGCCATAGCGTGCGGCCTGCTGTTCATTATAAAATACCCTGTCGCCTTTGGCGAAAACAGATTCGGGTCTGGAACCCAGCCACCAGTTTATCAGATCGAAATGATGAGTGGATTTATGGACCATCAGTCCGCCGGAATTGGCTTTATCGCGGTGCCATCTGCGGAAGTAATCGGCTCCATGGCTTGTATCCAGCATCCATTTGAACTCTACACTCAGGACCTTGCCTATAATACCGTCCATAAGGAGTTTTTTTATCTGGGTACGAGGAGGAGAATAACGATAGTTGAAAGTTACCCGCAAACTCTTGCCTGTCCTTTTAACAGTATCTACTATTTTTTGACATTTGGCGGCATCGGTGGTCATCGGCTTTTCTGTGATTACATCGCAGCCGAATTCCATTGCACGGCAGATATACTCATCGTGCATACTGTCTTTGGTGCAGACTATGACTGTATCCGGCTTTTGCTCGCGCAGCATCAGATCAAAATCATCAGCAAGGTAACATTTGACATCAAGGCCTGCTTTAGCCAATTTAGCCTGTCGAAGCTCCATTCTGCCTTTATTTATATCGCAAAGAGCTGTCAATTGAGCAGTTTCTTTATAAGGACCCGAAAGTGCATCTGTAAACATCACAGATCTTCCGCCAACGCCAACTAATACATACTTTTTCATTGTTTGAAATCCATCTAATTAAATTGTTGTTCTACCAAAATTCAATTTAAAAACTAAACTACTTTTTCAAATAGCGTTTAAAAAAATCAAAAGCTTTATTGCCACCGAACTGGTGGCCGTTTGCAAAAAGATCATAGTCATAGTTATTTTCAAATCCGGCAGCGATATATATTTTCTTTACCTCTTCGGCACAGCTTAAGGCTTCATCAGATTTAAAACAGAGATCATAAAGACCAATTTCGGCCAATAACGGTTTAGGGGCGATGAGACCATGCAAGTCTGGTACATCACATAACTCATATAACTTTCTGAATGTCTGTGAGCCGCAGAAATTCCCTCGTTTTAGAGCAAATTCAGCGAACCTTGCAGAGTAACATATTATATCAGCGGCTTTGATTCTATCGTCCAATATTGAAAGCCAGGTTGTCATGGTGCCGCCAAAGCTCAAGCCCATACAGCCAATTTTCTCAGAATCTACAACATCCAATGAGCAGAGATAGTCAATGCATCTGATACCATCGAAAATATCCAAAGCTAAAAGGTTATAACCTAATAGCCCGGCTTTTATGTAATTCATATTACATTCGTCTTTGCCCCAGAAAACATCTCCTTCACTTCTTTCGCCAAAACCCCGCCAGTCAAGAGCAATTGTTACAAAGCCATTTTTAGCCATCTGAAGGCCGTAATCGTAATTGAACTTACTAATTTCCATTTCGCGTTCAGGATAATTATCGATTCTAACTCCCATTACAGAATCTTTGCCAAATTTGCCATGGCCATGACAGCAAAGAATCGCAGGAGCAGGCTCACTAAGAGCTGCTTTGGGAATCAATATCCAAAGCGGGGCTGACATGTTTTCTTCTAGGTCGATAATCACCCGGCGCCGAATAAAATCGCCTTCGTCAACTTCGTGTATTATTTCAGGGTTCAAATCGACGGCATCAGGCATAGGACCAAGTGCGGTTTTCAGTTCCTGTAACAGAGTTGATTTCCAGGATGTGAATTCTTCTTTGGTTTGACCACTGAATCTATATCGGGGATTAAAGTTGACAGCCTTTCGCTTGTAATACTCACTCATTAAATAGTTTCTATTGCTTTCCATTTTAATCCTTAGTAATTGCCGTGCTTTCGAACTAAATCAAGGGCGTGAAGATAGTTATCTGTATTTGCTCCATACTGAACTGAGTTAGTTGAGCCAAAAATAAATCCACCGCCAGGCATTAAATCATTTAACGCTTGCCTGACTTCCTTTTCAACATCTTCTTTGGTTCCTTCTATAAGAGTTTCACACTGAACACCCGCCCAGAGAGTTAGTTTATCGCCGTATTGTTTTTTAAGTGTTTCCCAGTCCATACCAGCACTTGCCTGAATAGACTGATACGCCTTGTAACCTGCTTCGACTATATCATCCATTATATCCCAAACGCATCCGCAGCAGTGAAGAAAAGGAATTTTCCCAGCTTTTTCTACTTCTTGAGTAAACTGCTTATGAAAAGGCATATAGGCTTCTCGGATGGATTTGGGGGATTCGATACAACCTGTGCTGTTTCCGTAATCGCGTCCTCCCATGATGATACCTATATCACGCTGAGCACATTTTTCAATTATTTTTCCATAATAAGCCAAAGAATATTTCATTGCTCGCTTAAGTGCCTGAGGGTTTAACACAGGTATCATTAATCTATGAGTAGCATCTCCCCCAAAAAGCGCAAGAGCTATGTGATCAAGATTGATCCCACGATAAACGATCATTTTGGATTTGCCAAATTTTTCACAAATATGGTCTATTAATTCAAATTCGCTGTCATGAATATCAGGGATGTTTTCTATGAGCTCGGCAATTTCTTCTTCTGTTATGTCATCTTTAGCAGGCGGAATCGCCATTGACATTATAGAGTCATTACTTGATGCATACTTATAAATATTACCTTTACTGTCTTGCCAAACATCTTCTTCTATCTTTTTAGGCGGGTCGGGATGTTCATACCCTTTTGGCGGCATAAGATGGACCGGTATCAAATCATAATCCAGTTTTTCAATAAGCTCAGTATAATCTGCCTTTTTACTTTCGACCATTTCGTCACGACGGCCTTCCCATAAAGCTATTGTACAGTCTTTGCGGTTTCGCCAATATGTATGTCTGCCGATTATTTTACTCACATGGTCATGGTCAATACCCCATTCGCCAATTGGTACGCGGTCGGGTTCTTTATGAGATACTACTTTTGAAACTCGTTCAAGTGAGTTCACTATTAATCCTTTCTTAAAACTGCAATTATTATAAATGAACTAATTAATCTTCGCTAACGACTCTTCCGTCATCCGTCTCGTCAGCTTGCTTTTTTGCAAGCTCTTTGAACATATAAATCAAATCCATCAAACCGCCGATGTTCACAACTATAGTGAAAAGTACCATTATCATAACATTAATGCTTACATAGTATATTGTAATATTCTGCCAGTTCATAAGTAATTTCTCCGATTACTGCTAATCATTTCTTTCTGACTGTTTAACGACTTTCCCATAGTCCTTGAATTTTGTAGCTTTATTCGATGCCAAAGCAAACAAAACCAGCAAACCCACAGAAACGCCCACTATCGAAAGGCCCGCAACCTGAGAAGATATATTCAAATTATAACTCGGCCAGGTTTTGCGGAATGTTAAATCCAAAACAGGTAATATAATTGTGGATATAACAGCAGCATAAGCTCCGGCAGTATTAGCACGTTTCCAGTATAAACCTGCCAAAAGAGCTATTCCGCCGCCGAACCAAATCATGCCTGTTATCATAATGTAGTTGAGAATACTTGTATCAGGGACATAAAATGCGCTCCACAAGAAAAGAAATACTCCAGAAAGAACTATTACCAATCTCAACACAAAGATATGCTGCTTTGATGACATAGGCTTCTTTTTAACGCCACATATCACATCATTTACAATAATTGAAACAAATGCCAAAAGATAGGTATCATTGGTCGAGATAAAAGCAAAAATGAAAGCAGTGAACAATATCCCCGCAAGGACCGGAGGAACAACCTCATGCAGAAAAATCGGTGTAA
>CAZITB010000124.1:0-7323 GCA_964542055.1 uncultured Candidatus Kuenenia sp. | reverse complement strand
GCTCAACGAAGTGGCCAAGAAACGCCGCACTCAATCCCACAAAGAATATCGCCAACGAAAACGCGAAACTAATTTGGGGGAAAGTCCAGCCGAAGCTTTGAGTCATAGGCGATTTAACAACACTCCAGGCATAAACCGAGCCTATACAAATTTGAATTCCAACCGCACTTGCTGCAATTAACCACCTGTTTTTCATAGCCTAACCTCCATTTAAGGTTTGGGTAGATTTTATTGAATAAAATAATAATAATCAATCTGAAAACCTATTTAAGTCGCATTATGCCAAAATCCTGCCACAGAAAAACAGAATAGGTCAATTTGCAGTTCAAATGCGGCGGTTATTTAGAATAACATACTTTGTTGTTTTCATTTTTTTAAGTTGCAAAATTAATTTAAAAGATTTTAAATATGGTGCCGGAGATGATTTTTGAAAAGAAAGGTGGATTATGGATAAGCTGCGGTCGATAGTTAAGAGTTTTATGGTTGGGATGGGAGTTTATATTTTATTGAATATAACGGTGGTTTTGAGGCAAAATCTTTTAAATTTTCATAAGTTAATTCTTATGGCCGGGGCAGCAGCTTTGCTTTTGGTGTTGAGTTATTTGCTAATGTTTTACAGTGAAAAATTTGTCGGGATGTTCTACAAAGGGGAGCAGTGGGAGCGAAAGGAAGACAGTTTTTATTTCAAAAGTATGTTTGGATTTATATTGTTTTTTGCCTTACTCAGGCTTCCAGATGCAGCAGTTGCGGGATTCGAACAGATCGGATTGTTTTTGGGAATGTTGAATACATTTAGAGATTATACGATTTATAATGAATGGAACATGGCTGACTGGCGGGAGATTGCAAACTGGGTTAAGGGGATTTTGATTATTTTGGTTTTGGCGGCTGAAATATTTATTATTTTGAGGACGGATGTTTTAGTAGGAATGATTGCAAAATCAGAGAGGTGTACAAATGACGAGCTATAGGAAAATTGGAGAAATTATAGTTACGCTGGCGTTGGCGTTTTTGGTTATTAAAGCCGCTCAGGAGCTTGTGGTTATGATTTTCTATAAGTTTGCATTTACTTCTGTGGATTCTGCATTGCGATGGATATTACCTTTTTGCATGTACCTGGTCTTTATGCTGCTGCTTGTTTGGGGGGTGAAGAAACGGGGTAAAATTTCTGGATTACTTTTTAAAGATGATAGTGAGGTGGATATTAGCGGGTTGAATTTTGAGCAGGCTTTGCGGCTGGTTTTTCTGGGGGCGGGAGTTTTTATGATAGGCGGGGTAGTTTCACAAATCGCGAGTACTATTTTTCTCTCACAGGTTTATATGGAGACAGGAAGATCTTTGACAGCTATGATTGTTTCCTTGATAATCAAAGCAATGATTGCGTTTGAACTGCTGCGTGGTGCTCCGTGGTTTGTTCGTTGGCAGGTGAAACAGATGAAGAGAATGGACGACAAATACGTTGCCTGAACGCTTGGGCGACACGGCTGTTGTTTTGATTTCAATCTCATCGCTGCCGCGATAGAGCTTTTTTCGGGTTGCTTGCGCTCTGCGCTGTCGGGATTGAGCTTTATTGGGTTGTTGGCGGTCAGGTCGCATGGGCTTGGCGGAGGGTTTTAAAAAGCAGCTGTGGATTATTTGGCTGAAAATATGGAAATGTAAGTTGACAGGGATTGCAGTTTCTAATAGTATATTCGGGCAGTGCTACCCGTTCGGGTGGTTTTATTAATTAATGGATTTGGCGGTAAATTCGCTGAAAAAGGATTTTTTGAGCACTGCGGAGTAAAAATTGAAAATAATAGCTGTTATCCCTGCCCGATACGATTCAACCAGGCTCGCAGGGAAAGTTCTCCTCAAAGAAACCGGAAAATATCTGATTGAGCATACTTATGAAGCTGCGCGGAAAGCGAAATCGGTTGATGAAGTGATAATCGCTACTGATGATGAGAAGGTTATGGCGGCTTGCGGGGAATTTGGGGGCGGGTGTGTTATGACGAGTAAATCTCACCAGAGCGGTACCGACCGGATAGCGGAGGCGGTCGAAGATATCGATGCCGATGTGGTGATAAATGTTCAGGGGGATGAGCCGGAAATCGAACCGGAGACGATAGACAGGTTAGCTGAATTGATGGCTGAGAGGCCCGATTGCGTGATGGGGACGCTGGTTTCGCCGGTGGGGGGTATGGCAGATGTTTTGAACCCCGACATTGTGAAATGCGTGGTCGATGTGAACGGCAAGGCGATTTATTTTTCCAGGTATGGGATCCCGTATTGCAGGGATAATAAAGGGGTTGGAGATCATAATCTTTACCTGCGGCATATAGGGATGTATGCATACAGGAAGGATTTTTTGCAGAAATTTACTCAACTGCCCCAGACGATGCTTGAAAAGATAGAAAAGCTTGAGCAGCTGCGGGTGATAGAGCATGGATATGATATTTATACCGCCAGGGTTGAGCATGTTCGACCGGGGATCGATACGGCGGGGCAGTACGATGATTTTGTTAAACGATATAAAAATAAATAAAGCGGAGAGTTTTAGCTATTATGACAGATAATCAAAGTTTACTAGCTAGTGTCGGACAGATGTCAACTGAAAGTGAGTTTTTCTCGCCTTTTCCGAAAGGTTACCAAAAGGGCAAGACGCGGTATATCATTGTGATGGGTACTGTGATGAGCGGGCTTGGCAAGGGTATATTCAGTTCCTGTCTGGCCAAGCTGATGCAGGATAAAGGGTTGAGGGTTTCGCCTATCAAGCTGGAAGGTTATCTGAATATTGATTCGGGAACGCTTAATCCGTATCGGCATGGCGAAGTTTTTGTGCTCGATGACGGTATGGAATGTGATATGGATTTGGGTACCTACGAACGTATGCTGGATCAGAATCTGACGCGGGCGAATTTTGCGACGAGCGGGCAGATATTTTCGAGCGTTTTGAACAAGGAAAGGCACGGCGATTACCTTGGGCGAGATGTTCAGATGATCCCTCATTTGACAGGTGAGGTTAAGCTCAAGCTTCGCACTTTGGCGATGCAGTCGGAGGCGGATATCGTTTTTGTTGAGATCGGCGGTACGGTTGGCGATTTGGAAAATGCGTTTTATATAGAGGCTATGCGTGAACTGGCATACGAGGAAGGGCCTGGGAGTGCTTGTTTTGTTGCGTTGACATATATATTGGAGCCTAAGACGCTTGGTGAGCAGAAGTCGAAGGCTGCGCAGCTTGGAATAAGGCAGTTGATGCAGCTTGGTATTCAACCAGATATCATTGCATGTCGGGCGGGTAATCAGGTTAATGAAAAAGCGCGTGAGAAAATAAGTATTTATAGTAATGTTCCGATGGGTCGGGTCTTTTCGATGCATGATTCGGCGAGTATTTACAGTATTCCGAATATGCTGCGTGAGAGCGGGATAGATTTTGAAGTTTTGCAGCTTTTGAAAGTTCAGGACCGGATAAATTTGCGGAATGAGCGGAAAGAGTGGGCGAAATGGAGCGATTTTACAGATAAGATCGGGGCTGAGACGAAAGAGATTACGGTGGGGATAACGGGTAAATATACTTCTGTGCGTGATAGTTATGCTTCTATTTTGAATGCTCTGGAGCATTCGGGGATTTATCATGGTGCGAAGGTGGAGATTAAGTGGATCGAGACGACGGAAGTTACCGATGAAAATGCGGCCAAGCATCTTGAAGGTGTTAACGGGATCATTGTGCCGGGCGGATTTGGTACCAGGGGGACCGAAGGAAAGATATCGTGTATCAAGTATGCGCGTGAGAATAAGCTGCCGTATCTGGGGCTGTGTTTGGGATTTCAAATGGCGGTGATCGAATTTGCCAGGAATGTTTGCGGGTTGAAAGATGCCAACAGTACTGAGATTGTGCCAGATGCTAAAGAGCCAGTGATAGATATTCTGCCTGAGCAGAAGAAAATCGAGGGTCTTGGCGGAAATATGCGGCTTGGCGGGCATGATGTTGCGCTTAAGAAGGGGACAAGGGCTTGGGAGATGTACGATAAGCAGGACGGTATCAGGTTGCGGTTCAGGCACAGGTATGAGGTTGATCCGAAGTATATTGAGGTGCTGGAAAAGAATGGCTTAGTTTTTTCTGGTAAGGCTCCGGATTATCCTATTATGCAGGTAATGGAATTGCCGGGTCATCCGTTTTTTATGGGTACGCAGGCACATCCATGCTTGACGAGCAGGCCTTTGAAGCCTGATGCATTTTTCAGGAATTTTGTGAAAGCAGCGATTGATCTTAAGTAAGGTCAGTCCTGGTCGGTAAATTGAGCGAGTTGTTGTTTTAGCTGCTGATTTTCCTGCCTGGTTGCTTCGAGCTCATCCATGATAGGAGTTATCAGTTCCATGAACTGGGTGCCTTCCTTATTCATGCACTCTTGGTATAATTTAGTGGTTTCCTGAAGTTCTGATTGCAATTGATCTATTTGCTCGCTTTGTAGTTGAATAGTCTGGTTTGATTGCTGGAGCTGCTGAGTCAGCTGATAATTTTCATGTGCACGCAGTCTTTCTCTTTTCGGTTCGTTATCTGACCGGTTCTGAGCACATCCGTTTAAAAATAATGCGATCGATGCAATTGAAATGGTAATTTTTGAAATTGTTTTCATATTCATTTTAGTGCCCTCGCGATTAGGTTATTTTTGCTTAATTATCGATAGTTTAGGCGAAAAGTCAATATTTGAATAAAAAAAAGGAAGGTTCTGCCGTGGCGTTCGAGAACCTTCCTAAAGTCCATTTAATTTTGTGTCGTTTTTTGTGCAATCCTTTGCAACGACCGTTAAGCTTTAAAGCATCAACGAATGTTTTATCTTTGCGGCTTTTTTTACTTCTTTTTTGTGGTTTTCTTCTTAGTTGTCTTTTTGGTTTTCTTCTTTGAAGCAGCTTTCTTAGTGGCTTTTTTCTTTGCAGTTTTCTTCTTGGGTGCAGCTTTCTTTGTTGTTTTCTTCTTAGCGGTTTTCTTCTTTGGAGCTGCCTTCTTTGCTGTTTTCTTCTTAGCAGTTTTCTTCTTTGGTGCGGCTTTCTTTACAGACTTCTTTGTAGTCTTTTTCTTTGGTGCAGCCTTTTTAGCGGTCTTCTTTTTTGGAGCCGCTTTTTTGGCTGTCTTTTTCTTTGCTACTTTTTTCTTTGCCATAGGTTTTCACCTCCATAATTGGCGTTAATAAAACATTTGTTCACTTAATCATTAATACATCAAGTTGTTGTTTTTGTAAAACAGTTTTTTTTATAACTGTATCAACATTACATATTTATCGGGAATTTTTTTAGTTTTCTTTACAATTTTTGTAATTCATTATAAAGTAATACCAGTTTGAAAGATTTAATGGATGGATTTTATTTGAACATCCAATTGTTGAAAGTAATGAGTTTTTGCTGGAATGCATTTATAAGCTCTAAGGTTAAAGAATTTTAATAGTTCTCTAACTTTTAACAATTTGCTTTGTTTTGAATTTACTTTAAAGTTTATTTTGGTTGAATTTTTTACGAATAAAGGCTTAGATTTACATAATAGTTGATAGTTGTAATAAATTGCGGCAATAATTTAACATTTTGATTGTTAATAAATGAATAAAAAAATTATATTATTCGGCGGATCGTTTAATCCCATTCACTTGGGGCATATAGAAGTTGCGAAGTTTTCTTTTAATTATATAGGTGCTGATAGGTTGTATTTTGTTCCTGCGAAGCGGTCGCCTTTTAAGAAGCATGAGCCTGAAGTAAGCGATTTTGACAGGGTGAAGATGATAGAGCTTGTTATTAAAGATGAGCCGAATTTTCTTATTGATAAATGCGAGTTGAATCGGCCTGCACCGAGTTATACGGTTGATACTTTGAAGTATTTTAAGGAGGAATTTGGAAAAGCGGGGGAGTTTTACTGGCTGATTGGTGCGGATATGGTTAGAGATTTGGGCAAGTGGTACAAGATCGATGAATTATTTGATCTTTGTGAAGTTTGTATAATGAACAGGGGCGGTGTTGAAGATGTTGATTTTGATTATGTTGAGCAGCAGCTTGGGGGTGAAAAAGCCGGGAGATTGCGCAAGAATATGATCGAAACGCCGCTTATTGAGATAAGCAGTACTGATGTGCGAGAGAAACTTGAGCAGGGCCAGGATGTAAGCGGGTTGGTAGATGATAGAGTTTTGGAATATATTCGTAAAAATGGATTGTATGGGCGAGGGCAGCGGTAAAAGTTAAAAGCAGGAGATTGCGGCTTTTTGCTTTGACAGGGGGTGTTTTTTGTGATAATTTTCGCTTTTGAATTGCAAATTTTATTATGGAGAACTATCCGTGATCGCCAAAACCAGGTTATTTAAGTTTTTTGTTGTATTGTTAATAACTGCTGCGAGATTGCCGATTGCTGTGATTTTTGCGGTTGTGCTGCTGGCAGGCAAGAGTAATCAAGAGATGTATGGGCTGCTGCTGGATAGTAAGTTTTTTTTGGTTAGCTGTATAGGGCTTTTGATTCTTGGTGAGCTGACGGATTTTCTTGATGGTATGCTGGCCAGAAAGTTTAAGGTTGTCAGTGAAATGGGGGCCATGCTGGATCCTTATGCGGACAGCATTTCGCGGATCGTAATTTACTGGGCGCTTGCGGTTGGTGGGCTGGTTACTGCTTTGGTTCCGCTTGTGATGGCAATCAGGGATATTACGGTATCTTACAGCAGGGTCGTTATCGGTAAGGCCGGTAAGAGTGTTTCGGCGAAATGGAGCGGGAAAATCAAGGCTGCGATCCAGGGTGTCGGTTCTATCGTTTTACTTTTGCAGCCGTATTATTGGGAGTGGGGGATCGGTAAATGGACGGTTCAGGCGGGCAGCTGGATAATTATTGTTGTAACGCTTGCGTCTATGATTGAATACGCCAAGTCGGCGATCAATGAATCAGGGGGGATCGATTTGGAAATTGATAAAAGCTGAATTGCTGATTAAAGTATCAGTAAGTATTTCTATGCGCATAAAAATGGGGCCGACCGAAGACCGAACAGTGATCGTCAGGCCGACCCCTAAGCTCGAGGATAAAGTATCCCTATTGCTAAACATGGCGGTTAGGCCATGGTTGCTCTTGAACCGGGTTCGGCAACTTTCCGTTGATCACAGTTCGGTCGTCAAACCCAGTTAGGAGGGGAGAGAAGAAGAAGTTAGTACTGCATATAAACTAACACAAGAGCCTTCTCAAACCGGTATATCGGTTAGCTGTTCGGTCTTTCCGATATTACAGGTAAATCCCCTGTAAGATTGTTTCGAGCTTTATATTTACTTTTAAATTTATTTACTCACGGCAAGCCGTGTTTGTAATCGTGCTGGGTTTGGCAACGC
>CAZITB010000123.1:0-7389 GCA_964542055.1 uncultured Candidatus Kuenenia sp. | reverse complement strand
TGCCGCAGATTTATTCCGCCCCTAACACCGCCGCAGTTTTGCTCCGCCCTTTACATTCGACCACAAAACTGTTAAAATTAACTGATTTTTACAGGAATACTCTCTCTAAATTTGTACCAATTTTCGGGGGCAAGACCACTCATGTAAACAGCAAACACATTCTTAAAGCTTAATACAGAGAAAGGCAACCTATAACGTTTCTATCTCACGTTCTTTAGCTATTTCGCCTTTGGAATAGGCTTCATCTCTTGCTTCTTTCCAAAAGTCGAGAACCTCCTGAGCAATGCCATCCATATCCTGAAATTTATTAGTTAAAAAAGCTTCAGCCATTTCGCAACCTAATTCAGGCGATACAATTGATTCTCCCATACACAGGCAATTTGCATCATTAACTATGCGAGCTAATTTAGCAGTCTGTACGGATTCACAACTTAATGCACAAACACCTTTGTATTTATTAGTCGTTATGCTTGCACCAGTTCCACTTCCACAGCAATTGATAGCAAATTGAGCAACTTTATCCTGCAAAGCTTTAGCAATGCGTTCCGCTACTGATGGAAATTTATAAAAAACATCAGTATCGTAGCACCCTACATCGATAATTTCATATCCTTTTTTTTCCAGGTATTCTTTTACAGGCATTTTAAGCCCAAATCCTTTTGCTACCGATCCCATAATAACTTTCATAATACTACCTCATAAAAAAATTAAACAATTAATAATTCCGGCAATTTAGCCACTGTGCCGCCTTGCGAAACAACTTCACGAAAATTTATTGTATCTTTACAATATTCAGACATATCAAGAATAAATGGCGGTTTGTCACCAGGAAGTATAATTCCCTGAAGTTCAACTTTAAATCCTTGCAGAATATCAACTGGATTTATCGCAAACTGCGTCCATTGATCAAGCTTTCTGCAGCTTTTTGGATCGAGCATTCTGTCACGATTTCCAAGTGGAGAAGTTCCACCGCCGGGATGATGCAGTTTAGCAGATTTCGAAAATTCCTTTAAATCATACTGACCAGCCACCCAGGCAAAACGATCTATCATTTCCTTATAAATTTCACTTTCCTGCTTGCCTTCTCTATAGCAGTCAGCATATTCCACCGCGCTATCTTGCAGTGCATTATAAACACGCTGCTCGTATTCAGTTACCTTGCCGCCCAATTTGACCATTAATGACTGTGACACTATATGCTCAGAAAAACGGCTTCCAACCACTAACTTTAACCATTTATCCTTTTTGACAAAATAATTTGCTGAGGCAATAGGATGCAAATGACTCTGTTGCCCATCCAGACAAATTAAAACTAAATTGGCATCTATGTTTTCTTCTGCAAGGTTTTTAAGCAGTAAAGCTCTAACCTGTAAGCCATTCATATCAGGTTTAAGCTGTTTTGCGGTATCAACCAAGACTTTCATGGTCATATTAGAAAGCCATTTAAGTTTGGCATACTGCGGGCCAGAAAAACCAGACAGTAATGGCCTGATGATTTGATCGCAAATATCCTTATAGTCTTGATTATCAGGTAACAAGGTGTTTTCGTTGAAATCCGGCAAGCTCAAACAGAGCTCATATTCTAGCGAAGCTAAATTGCTAAATATCATCGAAATTTCGGCTTGGAGCCTTGGCAATTCAAATGATTTTGCAGCAAAGGATATTTTCACTGAATTATCGGCATTAAATCGCACCAAGGCATTCACAGGCGAAATCGAAAAAGGTGCAATATCGCCTAATTGATGTTTAATGCCAGTGAGCCATCTCATTGCACCTTCTGTATTTAAAACGATCGCATTGTAACCATAACGATCCAAAATACCGCCAAGATGAGAAAGTTTTAATTTTATTTCCTCTAAGGTAATAAAAGATGGGCAAACAGAATTTTTCATGGAAACACTTCTAGATTTAAATTTTTTTTAAGTTACGACATGCTTCAATTATATGTTTAATGCCAAAACCATGTTTATCGAACAGATAATCTTCCGTGGCTACTTCACCAAACTGGTCTGGCACGCCAAGCCTTTTAACAGGCACTGGGCAGTTTTCACAAATTGATTCACATACCGCCCCGCCAAGGCCGCCAATAATATTCTGATTTTCAACGGTTACAACACAACCTGTCTTTTTTGCAGAAGCTGTCAAAGTTTCAACATCAAATGGTTTTACTGACGGATAATGCAGCAATTCAATGCTTAGCCCTTCTTTTTCCAAATCCTGTACTGCAAACGCTGCAAAATGGGTCATATAGCCAGTACTTACCAGAGTTACATCGCTACCTTGATTTAAGACAACAGCCTTATAAGGATCAAACTCATAGCCTTGATCAAAAACCTTACCGACTTGAGGCCTGATAAGCTGCATGTAAGTTGGCTGTTTATTTTTTGCCATGTGCTTCATCATTGACTTCAACTCATAAACATCACAAGGGCTGTAAACATGCATATTGGGCATGGCACGCATAATCGCTAAATCCTGGAAACACATATGCGTTCCGCCGTTAGGACCAGCGGTAATACCGGGTGCAGTGCCTACTATTTTAACATTGTTATTGGCATAAGCAGCACTAATGGTTATCTGGTCATAGACTCTTCTAGACGCAAAACAGGTAAAAGTTGCACAGAAAGGCACTTTCCCCTCACTTGCAAGGCCTGCCCCAACACAGATCATATTTGCCTCTGCAACACCTACATTAACAAAATTATCGGGATGTGCATTTGCCACAGATGGGTTTGTGCCGGAAGCCTTTGAAAGGTCTGCCTCGAGACACATAACACTTGAATCTTCATTCATCAACTCAATTAAAGTTTCGCCGTAAACGGCTCTCATTTCTTTTTCATGTAATTGCATATTTTATCCTTTTAATATGGTAATTTTACATCCTGAACAGCCAACGCTGACATATATTTCTCATAAGCCACCTTGTCAGGGACTTTAACGTTGTGGCTTTCAGGCTTATTTTCGACAACACAACAATCTTTAGCTTTGATGGTATGGGCAATTATCATTGCAGGTTTACCCTCAACCTTTTTGGCTTTTTCGATGGTAGTATAAATATCATCCCAATCATGTCCATCCATCTCAAAAACTTCCCAGCCAAACGACTTCCACTTGTCAGTAAGTGGTTCCAAGTCCAATACATCCCCAGTAAAACCATCAATCTGAAGTTTATTATAATCTGTTATAGCAATCAGATTATCCAGTTTTTTGTGAGCAGCAAACATACCTGCTTCCCAATTTTGACCTTCATTGCTTTCACCATCACCAATAATACAGAATACTTTATGGTCTTGTTTGTTCATCTTTGCAGCCAAAGCCATTCCCGATGCCATACTTAATCCCTGCCCAAGTGAGCCGGTTGTAGCATCAATACCCGAAACCGTCCTTGCATCAGCGTGGCTTGGCAATTTAGTACCATCAGCATTCATTGTAGGCAGCCATGAAGCTGGGAAATATCCCTTGTAAGCTAAAATTGCGTATAGAACAGGTGCAGCGTGGCCCTTGGACATTACCAGCCGGTCCCTCTGCGGCCATTTAGGATTCTCTGGATCAACCTTCATTGACCTGTAATACAATGTTAAGGCTATCTCGACCAGGCTAAGTGCCCCACCGATGTGGCCCGAGCCGGCTCTGCAGATAAGGTCTGTTATCACATATCTGCATTCCGCAGCCAGCTTATCAAATTCACTTTTGTTAAATTTTTCTGTCATATTGACCTCTTCTAAAAATTTATTATGTTAAACAATTTGCCCATTACATATATTGAAATAGTAACACATACGGATGATGCAACTGTCATCCATATTCCAGCCTTTACCATATCACCGATTGTAAAATAGCCGCTCGAATATGGTATTACATTTGTCGGTGTCGATGTTACCAGTATGAACGCAAGCGATGCGGTAATACCGGCAGGTATCGCTATCATTACAGGGTCAAGACCTAGATTAACGGCCAGAGCGATCAAAAGCGGGACAATGATAGTGCCGGTAACTGTATTGCTTGAGAATGCAACTTTCATCAGTGAAACACCAAGAACTATAACAAAAACTATTAACACCGGATGGAGTGAGCCGATCCAGTTGAAGGATATCCAGGCCAGCCATTCTGCAGCACCTGTTTTATATATTGACATTCCCAGCGAAAGCCCCGCTGCAATCAAAACGATACCGCCCCAGTTAATATCCTTTTCCGCCTGCTTCCAGCTGATAACATTTATGCCCGGCAAAAAGAACAGACAAGCCGTTGCCACCGCAACAAATGAAATGCTCAGATAGTCAATACTGCCGCCTGAAAGCTGCTTTATCTGTTTTGCAAAAATCCACAGGCTGATGGTAATGACAAAAATTATCGCGGTAAAAATTTCATTTTTTGTTATGCCGCCAATCGCTTTGAGTTTGTTTCTCATATCATCTTCAGCAATTTTAAGATTAATCTCCTCTATAGGAAAAATCTTGATCAGAATGAACCACGCACAGGGCAACATCATAATCGCAGCAGGATAACCAAGGGCCATCCACTGCAAAAATGTGAATTCAACTCCCGCCAAATCCCTTAAAAATGTCATCGTCAATGGATTCGGGCCGCATCCTGCCGGTGTTGTAACCCCACCGATCAATGGACCCCACGCACAGGAGATCATTAACGCCCTTCCAAAATTGCTTTGCAAAGGTTTTAATCCCGCATCTTTTAGTATCGAAACGCCGATTGGAAGCATTACCGCTGCAACCGCCATATCTGTTATCCAGCCGGATATTGCCGCGCCAACAGCCAGAAACACGAAGATTATCGCTTTAGGTTTATGGCCCAAATGGAATAATAACCAGGTAGTAAGGCGCTTTAACAGACCGGTGTTACTGATCGCGGCTGAAAGGATCAAAACACCGATAAAGAACATTATGATATGGCTTCCGAAACCATCGCTGACCAGGGTTTTAAATGGCATTGCCTTGGTCATAACGAGCCCGGTAACAGCCAATAAACCAGTTATTGGAAACGGTACAGCTTCGGTGGCCCACAAAATTACAGCCATTGCCAAAACCGCAAGTGTCGCCTTACCTTGAATCGTCAATGATATAATTTTATCGCCGGATTCGATCTGTCCCGGAGCAGGTGCCATAAGCACCCCTGCCATCGCAACCAATGCTATAACAAAAAATATTGCTTTACCTTTTATATTTTCCTCAACTGACATATACCACCTTTAATCAAAGAAGAGATTTTATAAGATCACCAACCTTACTCGGTCTGTCGGCGACAAGTGCTCCAGCAGCTTCGAGTTCCTCGGTCTTGCCCTGAACCGTTCCCTTGCCGCCGGTTACTATGGCACCGGCGTGACCCATTTTTTTGCCCTTAGGAGCGGTTCGCCCTGCAATAAAAGCAACCAATGGCTTAGTGAATTTTTTATCGACTATCGCCTGGGCAACTTCTTCTTCCATCGTTCCGCCAAGTTCGCCAATAACTAACACCGCATCAGTCTTTTCGTCAGCTTCAAATAACGGCAAAACCTCAGCAAAACGGGTCATCGGAACCGCATCGCCGCCAATACCAATAAGAGTTGAGACGCCAAAACCAGCTTTGACTATCATCGCAGTTACTTCATTTGTCAGAGAACCGCTTCGTGTCATAACTCCAATTCGGCCAGGCTTATAAACGCGGGCAATCCAATAAGGTATAAAACCCATCATCGCAACACCGGGTGTAACAACGCCGGTAGTGTTGCCGCCGAATATCATCGCTTTGTTTTCCAGTGCAGTCTGTCGAATAACCAATGCGTCCTGTACGGGAATTCCCTCAGCAGTTATAACCATTTTTTTAATGCCCGCATTTAAAGATTCCAACGCTGCGTCTTTCGCAAAACGCGGCGGCACAAAAAGCAGTGCTGCATCGGGCTTAGTTTTTTCGACCGCTTGTCTTACAGTATTGAAAACAGGAACACCTTCAACTTTCTGGCCGCCCTTGCCGGGGGTTACACCAGAGACGACATTCGTACCCATTTCTATCATATGTTTGGTCCAGAAGCTGCCCTCACTACCGGTAATACCCTGAACTAGAACCCGTGTTTTGTCATCTATAAAAATACTCATTTCGCACCTCCGGCAATTTCAATGGCTCTTCTGACCGCATCTTCTGTCTCACTCAACGGCTCAAGCCCGATCTCCCTGAGAATTTCGTTGGCTTTTTCTTCGCCGGTCCCGCGGATCGCTGTAACTATCGGCACGTTGGGATTTAATTTTTTCTTGGCTGCTGCTATTCCCTCTGCCATAACATCCGCCCTTGCAATAGTGCCAAAGGTTACGATCAAAATCACCTTAGGGTTGCTTTTTAATGTGAGTTCCATCGCTTCTTCGGCTCTGCGATAATTTGGCCCGCCAAATTCAAGATAATTGGCGATAGTGCCATTGTAATAATTGATAAGATCATAAACAGTGTTGGTTAAGCCCGCCCCTGCACACATCAAACCAATATCGCCGTCAAAAAGCAAATACGGAATTCCTTTTTGGGCAGCTTCAAATTCAAGGTCGTTATCATAACACTCTCTTGTCAGTTCAAAAGTTTCCTGCCTGTAAACGGCATTATCATCAAGTATCAGTTTACCGTCAGCAGCAATAAGTCCCCCATCCTTTGTTGTTACAAGGGGATTGATCTCCGCAAGTTCGGCATCTCTGCTGCCAAAAACATTGTAAAGACCTTCGATTATCTTATAACCCTGCTTGAATTGATCGCCCTTTAAACCCATGGCAAAAAGTATGTTCCTGACCTGATAAGGCATCAGCCCGATTGTAATATCAACATATTCCCGAATGATCTTTTCTGGAGCAGTCGCCGCCAGCTGCTCAATATCAATGCCACCCTCGCTGCAGGCCATTATTAAAACTTTTGCCTGGACGGGATCAATAGTTATTGCAAGATATAACTCTTTATCAATATCCAGTTTTTCTTCGAGTAATATTTTATTGACAGATGGTTTTTCAAAAAGCGTCTCGGCTTTTTCTTTTAATTCATTCGCCGAATCAGCAAACTGTATCAGGCCCGCTTTACCCCTGCCGCCCGTTAAAACCTGTGATTTCAACACACAGCCGCCAGAAAATTCTCCCGCAGCCTTTTCTGCATTTTCAGAATTTTCAACAAGAACGCCTTTAGGCGTTGCAATCCCAAAGCTGCTGAAAATTTCCTTAGCTTGATATTCAAATAATTTCACCGTGAACTCCAATATTAAAATTTATTTGCCAAACTTGTTCCATATTCCCGACCACATCTGTTCTTCAGTAGGCTTAACCGGATCAAACGGCTTTGAAACCCAGGTAACATTGATGAAATGTTTGTAAGAAATATTTTCAGTGGTAATATTGCCACCCCAACTACCACAACCTAAAGTAACCGTCGAGG
>CAZITB010000122.1:0-7421 GCA_964542055.1 uncultured Candidatus Kuenenia sp. | reverse complement strand
TGCGTTACGGTTTTGAAATACCACAAGCCAACTTTCAGCCTTATAAACAAATCTTTCCAGCCATAACATTCTGCTACATGCTAGCTTTCGCCGTCTGCAGAGTTTTTCGCAAGAGGTTCATTGCATACTGGCAGATTTTCCAACGCATCTGCCTGGGAATGTTCTTTGGAACATTGATCGTATTTGCCTTTCTCTATGTCTTTCGCGTAAAATGGTCAACCTTTCCTTCAAGTGTCTTTTTAATAGCATTCCCCGTCGGGACAGTATTGATCACTCTTGTAAACTCCGTTTTTTACCGCCTATTCAAACGTGTACAAAAAGTTATTGTGCTTGTTGGCCAGAAACATCCTTACGATGATGAAATGGTAGTTCCAAAAACATCACGTAGAAAATACATCAACGTCGATTCCATTCACGAAATCCTGACTTGCAAAGATATTGATGAAATCATGCTCTGCCAACACATACATGATGACAATCAGCTTAATCTGCTGGTTTATCTATTACTCAAATTGAAAGTCCAGGTTTTTTTTGAGCCGGGGATATATGCAGAACTGCTCTCGGATAACTTCAACAATGGCAATTCATTGAAATACCTTGCAACATTTCTTGGCCAGAAAACCGAAGCAGAGGAATTTTTCATTAGATTTTTTGATGTAGTATTAAGTTTAATGATTATTCCTTTCGCATTACCTTTAATGTTTTTATCTGCCGTTGTAATCAAGTTAACTTCTCCCGGGCCTGTTTTTTTTAAACAGGATAGAATCGGCAAAGATGGAAAGATTTTTACAATATATAAATTTCGAACTATGTTCAAGGACTCGGACATTTCTCCCGCAGTTGAAAATGATCATAGGATTACTGAAGTCGGTAAAATATTAAGACAAACCCGGCTTGATGAACTACCTCAATTATTCAATGTACTAAAAGGTCAGATGAGCCTGGTCGGACCCAGGCCTGAAAATACATATAGAGTAAACTCCCATAAATCTTTAAGAGGCCTCAGACTTGCCGTTAAACCCGGCCTTACCGGCCTTGCACAAATCAGAAACGCTTACGATCTTCACCCGAAACACAAAATTAAATACGATTACCTCTATATACAAAGACGGTCATTACTTCTAAATATCTACATCCTCTTCAAAACCATCCCCGTAGTGCTGCTCAAAAAAGGAAGATAGCTATTTGATCTTTCTATAAATCCTCACTTCTTTCTCCGGTCTATTCTCATTCTCAAAACTGGTCAACAGCTTATACCCCTTCACATCCCTCTTTGAATCTGTTTCCACTACAATTTCATGACCACTTGATAAGATATCATCCCATACAGTTATATATTCCCGTCCTGACAAATAACCAATCCTGGGATCATCAACCGCTATCAACTCATTTTGCTCGACATTTTCACTAACCCAATTAATCGCTTTCACATAATGAGTTTTATCATATTCGATAGGTTTGGCAAACCGGACTACACAAACAATCAAACCCGTTATAAGCAACAGTTTACTTCCATCAATTTGCTTTAGCCTGTAAACCTTATCCATGTACATCCCCACAACATCTAGCCCGCTTGGTATCAAAAAACACAGCATCAAACTGAATGTCATTATATGTCTTCGATCAATATAACCAAACTTAATATATAACAGCAGAAAAATAATAATATTCAGAGGCACCAGCACCGAAAAAAACAATTTGATTGTAGTATTATAATTTTTCTTCCTGTTATAAATATCAAAAAAACCGAGAACTGCAAACGGAAAAAATGACCAGGCCGTATTCTCAAAAAGCCTTTCATTCAATTCAATCGCTGCCTCTACTAACCTTTCAGCGGCTGTTGTTTCTTTTAATTCTTGAAATTTTCCCGAATTTACAAACTCAAATTTACTTTCCAAAAGGCTTTCCAATTTAGAGGGCAAAGCGCTGCCGTTGTTTACCTGATAGATAAAAATCGGGCTTATAAAAACTATGGACATAACAATACCTGCCAGCACTGTCTTGGCTTTTGTCAATTTGAATTTTCCTGTAAACAAATTGAAAACAAAAAATGCATAAAAATAGATTATCAGCTGCAAAGCTTCTGGCCTGATAAAAAAACCAAGTCCGCAAATAATCCCGAAAACCACGAACAGCCATAACTTCCCATCCTCGAATCCCTTGATCATAAACAGAAGCGAACTTACGAAAAATAAAAAAAACGGCCAATCTCTTAAAACATTAGCGCCGTACTTTGCAGGATAAGGCAAAAAGATCAAGACCAGTAAAGCGATGAAAGTTTTATCTGCCCCTATGAATCTTTTGCCCAGGTAAAAAAGCGGAATGATACTGGCCAACCTGAACATAAAAGTAAAAATTTGGCTAACATTCAAAACTTCCTGGACAGAATCGATTTCAAAAAACATCTCATATAGACTTTGGGCAAAGTAAAGCATCAAGGGGTAACCGAATCTGTTATCCTCCAAAGCCCTCCCAAAACCATCGTGAAAACTCTGCGCAAATTCAATATAAAAAACCGCATCTTTTTCAATTAAAACCGTTGTAACCAGATGATAAACACCAATAACCCCAGCAATGACCATCAAAAGTGTAATCTTGCCCCAATTTTTATTCATTAACGATTTGAAAATATTAAAATATTCTTTATTGCATTTCATTTATTTTGCCAGTGATTCCAATTTTCGTTCTGCTTTAAAATACTTCTTTTTTGTTCTGTCAGGAATATTAAATTCACTATTAATCGCCTGGGTTGCATGGCCAAGATGAACCATGTAATTTTTCATTTTGGAATCAGGAATACCAACAGTTTTATAACCTCTATCTTCCAGTTCAAAAAAAAGCTTTTTCCCTGCAGTCAAACCCTTATCTCTCCACATCAGAAACGAAAGGTTCTCTTTCTTCAAAACTTCGGTCCTGTATGCGCTGCAATTAGTTCTGTTATAATATCTATAAATACCAAGAGTATCTGGTGTACGTAAAATTTTGCGTTTAAAAGTTTTGAAATCACCCATCTTTTTTATCAAAACTTTCCATGCAGGTACAAAATCTATTTTATCTCCCCCAACACAGGCAACCTTGGGGTCATTTTGAAACTTCTCAATCAAAAATTTCAACCAGCCGTCCTTATGAATTATTGTATCCGAATGCAAAGATATGAAAAATTCGGTATCACATAATTCTAACCCGAGATCCAAAGCAGCGCCATGCTCATGGCCGCCATCATTGATTCGTTCTTTTTTTCTTTCTACCAACTGTATCCAATTAAGAGATTTAAGATATTCCAATGATTCATCAGCAGAATCATTGTCTATAACCATAACCTTAAATGGTAAACCCGCTTCAATTTTTTTTAAATTATCAAGGCAAAGCTTTGTAATTTTCAAAGTCTTATAATTGACTATACAGACAGTAGATATCCCTTCGCGAATTTCCATTTTTATTCCTATTTTTTCAAATTCACTAGCTGAAGTTTTACAAGCCGAATTAATAGCTTATTTCGATCAAAAAGTCAATAAATTTAATAGTTTACTTTTTTTTTGAATATGAATAAAATACCATATTTAAGGATTAATCCATGAAAGTAAATCAAATTAAATTTAATGAGCGTAACAAAAGAACAAAGTATCTGTTCGACAATTTCAATGAATATTTTGGCTCTAAAATTCTGGATGTCGGCTGTGACAGAGCCGTTCTCAAAACTATGCTGGAAAAGAATGTCGACTATACTGGAATTGACATTTGCGGCACCCCCGATATAACCATCAATCTTGAACAGATTGACAAATTGCCTTTTGAAGATGACTCTTTTGATTGTGTCATTTGTTTGGATGTACTCGAACATTTAGACAATCTGCACTTGATCTTTGACGAACTGATTCGTGTCAGCAGAAAAAACCTCATCATTTCATGGCCAAATAACTGGGTAAACGCCAGAGTACCTATTCAGCGAGGGTATGGCAACTTCAAATTCTTCGGACTGCCTTCGGAAAAACCCGTTGACCGTCACAAATGGTTTTTCAATATTTCACAAGCCAGGGAATTCGTCCAGGAATACTGCAGGAAAAATTCGAATATTGAGCTTATAGAAGAAAGAGCAACCGAAAAGCCCAAAAACATACTATCAAAAATTGCCCGCTCGTTGCGATATCCAAATAAAATGCATTATCTCAACCGTTATGCTCACACGTACTGGACAGTTTTGAGGAAACAATAAAATCAATCAAAAAGCGTCCCTTCTTCGCTGTCTTTACGCCTATCCTTAATTGCCAGCCCCAAATGTTCGCATGCCCTGGCGGTAATCTCCCGCCCGCGTTTGGTCCTCCGCAAAAAACCGATCTGCAAAAGATAAGGCTCCACCACATCTTCCAGCGTATCCCGCTCTTCACCAAGCGTCGCCGCCAAAGCCTCGATCCCCGCCGGGCCGCCTTCATAAACATTCACCAGCGCCCGCAAAAAACACCTGTCCAGCTCATCGAGCCCAAGCTCATCTATCTGCTCCATCTTCAGCGAAGCCTCAACAACCTCACGCGTCAATTTGCCGTCACCCTTAACCTGAGCATAATCCCGAACCCGCTTCAAAAGCCGATTCGCTATCCTTGGCGTACCCCTGCTCCGCGAAGCTATCAAAGCCAGCGCCTCATCATCGTACTCCAAATCAAGCAACCCAGCACTGCGGCAAATTATCTGCGAAAGCTCATCGATACTATAAAACTCCAGGTGATGGATCATCCCGAACCTGCCACGAAGCGGAGCACTCAACAGGCCCGCCCTCGTAGTGGCCCCGATCAAAGTAAACCGCTTCAACGGAAAATTAATCGTCTTGGCATGGAGCCCTGAATCAACCGTAAAATCAACCTTAAAATCTTCCATCGCCGGATAAATAAACTCCTCCACCGGCGTACTCAACCGGTGAATCTCATCAATAAAAAGAATATCGCCCTCAGCCGTATTAGTCAGCAAACCCATAATATCGCCCTGCTTGGTAAGTGCCGGCCCCGACGTAACCCTTATCGCCGTTCCCATCTCATTTGCGATAACATTAGCAATTGTCGTCTTACCCAGCCCCGGCGGCCCATACAGCAAAATATGCTCAAGCGGCTCGCCCCGCTGCTTACAAGCTTCGATAGCGATCGACAACTTCTCCTTCACCACTTTCTGACCCAGACATTCACCCAACAGCTTAGGCCGCAAAGAAAACGTAAAATTCTCCTCACCGGGACTCATCGATTCCGAACTCAATACCCTATCAATCGCCATCTAAACCTCATTAACTTTCAGCATCGAACGTTTAACATTCAACTTTGAAGATTTATCTTTATTAGCCGTTTTAATACTCGTAACAAAAATCTTTATCAACTGCTCTGTCTCATCAAGAATCTCATCTAGTCTTTGCGGCTGCTTTATCAATTCAATATGCCTGACAAGCTTAAGCCATCTCTGCGTTTCCCGTAATTCTTTTAAGCATATTCTCATTTTATGTATAAAATCCCTGTTCGACTCCGCTGCTTGAGCTTCACCATGATTGGGATACGCCGAAGTTCCAGAACGAATAAGCTGGTCGGCAATATGGCAACCGGTCCGTGTAGATGCAAGACAATCAACCACTTTGATTATCCTGGCCGAAAACTCCATCAATCTCTCTTCCAAATCATATTTTGTTCTATCCATTTTCACGTTCAGCGTCAAAAGTTCAATGTTCGAAGTTCTAAACCTCAATCCCTTGCTTAATTCGGTAAACCAGCGGCACCAGTGCTTCGGCACTTTTGATATCCGGATGTTTCCGACACGCCAGCTCAATCAGTTCCATCGCTTCGATTCGTTTTTCACCCCAAGCCACTAAAATCTCCAGCGCTTCAAGCTGATATGCATTGAACGGCTGCGAACTTGCCTGCCTTTTCTCAACTGCCGCCGCCGTCGCGTAACTCTCCAGCTTACCCTTCAACTCCGCAATTATCATCTGCGCCATCTTCTTGCCCACAGAAGGCAGTGTCCCCAGCATCTTTTCATCGCCATTTTCTATCGCCGCCGCAATCGTCCCGATTGGCATCGCAAGCGACTTCAAACCTTTCTTAATTCCCATCCCCTTTACCGAAGTATAACGCTTGAAAAATTCTCGCTCACCCGGACTCATAAACCCTACCATCCTCGGAATCAAATTCCCTCCGCCCGGCGTCCCCTCATAATATTCCATCGTGCACAAAATCACTTCCTTACCGATTTGCCCCGCCAGCGACGACACGCAGTAACCCGGCAGCATCAATTCATAAGTTAAACTGCCGATATTGACCAACGCCGTCTCGCTGCTAAGCGATACCAATTTTCCTTCTATCTGTGCAATCATTTTTCGATCTCATCCATGTTAATATTACTCGCATAAGCTCCGCAAAGAGCTATCGCGATCGCATCAGCCACATCATGCGGCTCGGGCACCTTCACCAAACCAAGCGTTGACTGTATCGCCACCTGCATCTGCCTCTTGCCCGCCCGTCCGTTACCGGTCAGCGACTTTTTGACCTTCGTCGCCGAAAAACCTCGAACTTCCGCACCTGCCGCAGCCGCTTGCTGCAGTATAACACCTCGAGCGTGTCCCATCAACACCGCAGTTTTAGGATGTTTATAATGCGAATAAATTTCCTCTATCGCCAACTGTTCCGGAGTAAACCTCTCCAGCAGCAGCCGGATATCCTTGGCAATCTGGTTCAAACGAAAATCAAGCGTTTTCTTACCGTCAGTGCGAAATATCCCCGCCTCCAACAGCGACATCTTCGAACCCTGCTTATCCACAACCGCATAACCGCACAACTGCAGCCCCGGATCTATTCCAATTATCTTCATATAATCCTTTTTATTAGACACGGATTGACACCGATTTTGAAATTTTCATTTTCATCTAAAGAAAATAGCGTGTCAAATCGCATTTATAACATCAACCAAATACTCTTCTTTTGAACTCAACAGATTCGCCAAAGTTTATTAATAAACCAACTTTCAAGTTTGTCGCTTTCAAATAATTAACTAATTGAACCTCATGTGTTTTTTCTATTTTAGCGATAGCTTTCAATTCCACAACAATCTTTTGGTTTACAACCAAATCCGCGAAATATTCACCAACTTTTCGTCCTTTGTAAAATACATTAAGAGGAACTTCAACATTGCATTCCAAACCTTCTTTCTCAAGTTCAAAGGCCAAAGCATTCTTATAAACTTTTTCAAGAAATCCTTGCCCTAAAATATTATGAACATTAAAAGCAGAACCAATTATTTTGTCAGTTAACTCTTTATAGATCAAATTTGGCATATAATAATCTTAAAAAAAATCCGTGTTAATCCGTGTCTAATTTTTTCAAAAGTTCAACGTTAAACGTTCGATGTTCGACGTTCATCACTTCCTTCGCCATACCGTCTCGCCCGGCTTATCTTCC
>CAZITB010000121.1:0-7423 GCA_964542055.1 uncultured Candidatus Kuenenia sp. | reverse complement strand
TCGGCGGCATTAACAGCTTGACCAGCACCAGCATCCAAATACAATAGCGAAATACCGCTCGAACCCGCTTTCGCAGGAATAAATCCACCACCCATAAAACCGCGACCAGCACGACTATTTGCAAACCCATTGCCAGTGCAAACCCGCAAAATCTTTCACCCGCAGCATTCAAAAAACCGACCAGATCGAACATTTAAATACCCGCCTTTCTATTTTCCTTCCTTTGTTTTTTTGTCAACCATTTTGCGAAGCTTGTCCAGCTCCTCGCCCGAAAGCTCATCCTGCTCTATCAAAAACTGCATCATCGGAGTCATTGCGCCATTGAATGCCCGCTTTAACATCTTCTTGAATTCCCCCCGCTTGGCCTCCTGCTCGCTTACCTGCGAACTGAAAAGCTGAAGATTGCGAATTTTGGAAATCTTCAAAAGCCCCTTCCCCACCATCCTGTCCATAGTCGTCTTGACCGTGCTATAGGCCCAGCCCTTGCTTTTGGTCAGTGCCTCCTGAACGGTCCCGGCAGTGCAGGGTTCATTTTCCCAGACCACTTTCATTATCTCCCACTGTGCCTCGGTCAATTCGACCTTTTCCGGCTTGCCTCTGGATTTATCTGCCCTGGCCATATTTTAGCCTCCTTAATTTTTGAATTCATTCTACTTTAATAGTATATAAACTACAAATGTCGAACTAGCAAGCGAAAAAATATTTTTTTAGTATTTTATTTTTGATAGGAATAAACCTAACCCATCGAGCCTTAGGGGCTTGTTATTTAAATCAACACCATATCGCGTCTTTTTTTCTCCATATTGCGAACTTTGGTTGCAAATTTAAGACCAACACGTAAAATTTGCTTAATGAAAAGTTCAGTTAATAGATACCAGCAGGGAGTGCGGGAGAGGAATGTGTTGGGGATAGCCAGGGGACACCCCACATCTGCCTAGAATTTATGCTTGACAATTGATGTTTTTTGCTTTTAAATGTTAACGGTAACGATATTACTAGGTCTATGTTATGGTAAAGCAAAGTGTCACAATACGGGATGTTGCGAAGCGGGCGAAGGTAAGCGCTATGACGGTTTCTCGCATTTTAAGCGGTTCTCAGGGAGTAAGTGAGAAGACTAAAGAGCGAGTTACGTCTGTTATGCAGAAAATGTGCTATGTGCCTTCAGCTAATGCAAGGTCTTTGCGCAGCGGCAGCAAACTCCGCGCATCCGGTGCATTGTGTTTTGCACTGATCTTTGGAGAAGATACTTGTTATTCAGATGGTTTTTTCAGCTCTGTAAGCAGAGCGTGTGAAAATAAGGCTGCCGAATTTGGCCTTTGTCCCCTTCAGATTCATATTCGTGATGATTTCAGCAAAAGCTGGCCAAAATTACAAGCAGCACTATCAATACCCAACTTGTGCGGTGCTTTGCTGATAGGAGAATTTAAAAAAGACAATATTGATATAATGCTAAAATCTACCCCTAATCTTGTAATTGTTGATGGGCCTGTTCCAGCAGGTTCAGATGTTGTTTCAGCGAGTATAGATTATTCTAAAGGTTGTAATGAAGCACTGGAGTTTCTTGCAAAAAAAGAGTGCAAAAATCTCTTACTTTTGACTGGCCCAAAAGATCATTATTTCTCAAAATCAATGACAGAGTCTTCAAAAAACTTTTTATACGCATTTGAATCTATTGATATTCAAGAAATTGAATATGAAGCATTGTCAGCAAAAAAGGCAATTGAGCACAAAGCAGCTAACGGCTTTGCTTACGACGGCGTTTTTTGTAATGATGAAGTTGCTATAGGTGTTTTATCTGCACTTAATGAATTAAACATTCAGGTCCCTGAACAAGTGAAGGTTATAGGATTCGATGACATACCACATTCGAGTTTCACATCTCCACCATTGACAACAGTTGTTGTTGACAAAGGCTCCTTGGGATCAGCTGCAGTTGAGATGCTCGTTGATATGATTAATGACAACAAGCCGCTTTCGCGGATCGCAGGTGTTAAAATTATTGAACGCAAATCTACATAAATGAAGGAATTTAACGATGAAATATGAAATGATGTTTCCCGATCAATTGGAAAGGGCCATTGATGAGAACTGGCCTGTTGTCTTGCCTTTTGGTGTCCTTGAATACCATGCAAGGCATTGCTGTTTGGGTGTTGATACTTTGCTGGTCGTCAAAGGCATCGAAGAACTTGAAAAGGAAATGGATATGGTTGTTCTGCCGTCGTTTTATTATGGTGCGGGCAGTTATGTGGTTGCTTGTCCCGAAAGAAAGGGTACTGTCCATGTTGATTCTGAAGTAATTCTACCTTTTGCTCGTGATTTGTTCAGATCGCTTCTGAGGATAGGCTTAAAGAATATTCATGTTTTTATTCATCATCAAAGCGAAAATTTTCATTCAGGCATGCCTAACGATCTGGCATTGAGGCTTGCCGCTAAGCAGGTAACTTTTGAATTGCTTGGCGACCAGAAAGGTGAAGGCTGGTGGGGTGATGATTCTATGAAAGACTATTATTCGGCCCATTCTGAAGGCGAAAATCCTTTTAACTGGATTCAGGTTCATCCTTTTATGTCTGAACGGGTACAGAAAGAGTTTCCGATAGACCACGCAGGCAAACAGGAAACTTCGTTAATGATGGCTTTTTGCCAGGATGGAGTGGATATGGGCAGGCATTCAAATCAAGGCTGGTATGCGCAGTCCGCCACACAAGCTGATATGGATTATGCCAACAGAGCAAAAGCGGAGATTTTAAAAGACATTAGAAACGTTTTAAAAGGTTGAAAATGGATAAAGGTAAAAGAATATGGATTTTCCCCGACGGTGATTTACCACCCCATGGAGGTTCTGAGCCTCATGGGCATGAATCCCTTATAATATTGAATCTTAATGAGCAAGATGCTGAAGTTGAGTTTGATATTTATTTTGATGATAAAGAGCCGGTAAAAGGTTTGAAAGATATCGTAAAGGCTCAAAGAGTGCGGTGTTTCAGAATGGATGAGCCATTAACGGACAAAGGCTATAATGTTCCACTTGGTCAATATGCCTTGGTGGTTAAAAGTAAATTGCCGGTTATTGCTCAGATTGGCAGAATGGATGTTCGCCAACCGAATTTGGCTTATTATACTGTAATGGGATATTGTTGTGATTAATAAAAGTTTTTATTGGAGAAAAAAATGAAGCATGTAATGATACCTGAAAGTGAATATGGTAAACGAGTACAAAAAGCATCTCAGTTGGCAGCCCAGGAGGGTTATGATGTTTTTATTGCAAATTCTAATGAAGCCGACTTTGCAAATGTAAGATATTTTTCATACTATTGGCCTTTATTTGAGATTGCCGGAGTAGCTATTTCACCAGAAGGCAAATCCGCATTGATAATCGGGCCCGAATCAGGTAATTTCGCAGAGGATCGGTCTAAGATTGATAATATACATTTGATGACCGAATACAGAGAGTCAGCAGACCCTGCGTATCCTGATGTTCCGGTAAGTTCGTTTAAAGATGTTTTTGAGTCTGTTGGTGTCAGTAATCCCAAAAGAATCGGTGTGGCAGGCTGGTTAATAACGACCATGCCGGTATATCAGAGTTTAAGGGCAGCATTTCCTGATGCAGAAATTATAAATGCTGATCAGATTATGACCGATCTGAGAGTTATAAAGTCTGAAGCTGAACTGGAATGTTTGCGTGAGGGTCTAAGAATCGCTGAAGAGATTTTCCCGCATGTTATTGAAAATTTAAAGCCCGGCATGACGGAACTACAAGCGGTTGGTATGGTAAATGCGTTGTTGTATGAAAGAGGGGCAGAGTGCGAATCACTTCCCAGCTATGTATTTGCGGGCAAAAGTACGACACACGCGATATCGAGACCAACGCATAATGTTCTTAAAAAGGGCGATATGATACAGTTAAATTACGGCGCTCGTATAGACGGTTATTCGCCGTGCATTGGCAGGCCGGTTTGTCTGGGCAAGATGACCGACCGTCAGCGGGAACTGGTTGAATTTGGAAAAGAGGCGCATTTTAAGACAGTTGAATGGATAAAGGCAGGTGAGATAGCAGCTAATGTAGCAAAGAAATATATCCAGTTCTTCAAAGATAGAGGTTACGAATCCAATTATCTATATGGCCCGTGCCATGGTTTGGGTATGATAGAAGTTGAAAAGCCATGGATGGAAACTATCAGCGAATACCCGTTGGCTGAAAATATGACTTTCCAGGTGGATACTTTCTTGTATGAAAGAGGCAGTTTTGGTCTTCGTTGGGAAAACGGAATGAGAGTAACAAAAGATGGCTGTGAGTTAATGAGCACTAAGCACATGGATATTTACGAGCTGGAGGTATAAATGGCTGTTGATACGCGAATATTTCGAGTTGGTGAAAGTAATTTTTATGGTGATGAGATACTTGATGCTCAAGATACTCATACAAGTGATAGACTCAAAGCTATAAGTGACGCTGGTTTTAATGGAATCTGGCTAAGGGGCAGGCTTAAAGAACTTGTCCCTGGCCAGCTTTTTAAAGATTATGTGGCTGATGTTGACAAAAGGTTAAACTCTCTTGAGCAGGTATGTAAAACCGCTTCAAAATATAATCTGGGAGTATGGTTATTTTTTACAGAACCGTTGGGATTACCATGTGAACATGATTTTTGGAAAAAGAATCCGCAACTAAAAGGGCATAAGACAAAAATACTCGATGAACCAGCAGAATATTCTTTATGCTCTTCAACTGAGGAGGTTCAAAATTATTTATATAATGGCTTCAAAGAGCTTTGTAATCTTGTGCAGCTGGCTGGGGTGATCCTTATAACATCCAGTGAACAGGTAAATAATTGCTGGGCCCATGTTTTATCAAATCCTTCCTCATATCCATGCCCTGAAAAATTCTGGGCCGATAAATGCAAATGTCCTCGATGTTCATCAAGAAAACCGGCTGACATAATTTCAGAAGTTATTAATCTGATTTATGACGGAGTTAATAAATCTAACAATCCCGGAAAAGTTGTCGCATGGGACTGGTCTTGGAACATGCATAGTATGCCGCCGTATAATCAGATCATTGACCGTATTGATCCGAATGTTATTTTGATGGGTGATTTTGAGCGGGGGCTGAAAGTTAACAGGTTAGGCAAACAAAGAACTATGGAAGAGTATAGTGTTCTCTGTTCAGGCCCATCAGATAGGTTTATTTCAAAAGTGGCAACTTATGGTAAAAATCGAAAAATATTTGCAAAACTCCAGATTAATACTACTCATGAATTAGCGACAGTTGCAAATTTACCTTTGATTGGGAGTATCTATAATAAAGTTAAATATATGAAAGAAAAAGGGGTTTCCGGCACAATGGCTTGCTGGAATTTTGGCTGTTTTACTGATACGCTCAACAGCTTTGCTTTTAATAGTCTCTCAAATAGTAAGTTTGACGACAATAAAGACTTGTCGTTAAAAAACATAGCAAAAGATTATTTTGATACTGACGATGATATTGCGGGAAAAATTGTTAAATGCTGGTATGAATTCCAAAATGCTTCGAAAAATTATCCTGTTAATGGTTATTTATTTTTATACTGGTCGCCGATCAATTACGCTCTTGGGTACCCTTTGAGAAATAAATTTGCAAATAAACCGATGGGACCTTCCTGGGTCGAGCATGAATGGGGGGACAGGCTTGAGGACAGCCTTGGAGAGTCTTCTTTTGATGAAATGATAACATTGCTGGCAAGTCTTTCCGATCAATGGAATAAAACCGCTTTAGAATATGAAAATGTATTGAATAATTGTGATAATAAAACCAGAGTTCACAAAGAAATTTGCTCTGCTTTAATCGCAGGCTGTTCCTTTCAAAGCGTTTACAACATATATCGTTGGTATAATTTAAAAAAATATTCTGAGTCATTTAAGCGGGCAGAAATGCTTGAGATAATTAACGATGAAATTGAAAATCTTGAGCGAGCTGTTTTGTATATTGAAAAAGATCCCAGAGTTGGCTATCATCAAGAGGCGCAGGCTTATATGTACGATATGGATATGATCAAAAATAAACTTGAGATTTTGAAGCAGAGCAGGACAACATCCGGCCAGATCGACGGAAGCTTTTGACCAATGCATAGTACCGACAGAGATAATCAAAACAGCATGTTAGTAAAAAATGGAATAGAGCCTTGTGCAATAAAAACAAATTATATCCTCTAAAAGCATATCTGCCATTAATAGGTTGCTTTGTTGCATTATTAGGCTTTGCGGTAACCGCTAATACTATCCCCCCTTTGATAAGTACGATGGGTAGAGATCTGGGTCGTTCTATTAGTTTTTTTGGGTTGCTGATTTCGATTCAATACATTTTTTTTGCTCTGGCATCTTTTACTGGCGGATACCTGGAAAACAAACTTCAAAGGGGCAATATAAAACTGACATTAGCCGGTTTGTTCATTCTTGGGATTTGTTTTTTTATTGCATCTGGTTTCAATAGTATTTTTCTCTTTTTGATATGGGCTGCTCCGTTTGGTTTTGCAGGTGGCCTGGTTGAAACTTTTTCTTCCGTAATTATTTCAAATCACTCAAATGATGACTCAAGCAAGCTTTTAGTTTTATCACAGGTATTTTATTGTGTTGGGGCCTATATAGCTCCTCAGATGGTTGCCGTGCTTTTAATTTATAACAATAACTGGCAGAGCATTTTTCGTTTTATTGGATTTTTTATCGTTGGAATAATAGTTTTGTTTATGCTTTTTACTGCTAAAAAGTTCACGGTTTTTAAAACAAACATACCCAATGGACATCAGTCTTTAAATGAAAAACAGTCTTTTTGTATAGATCGCAAGTTTTTAATGACGGCTCCGCTTCTGTTTCTGTATGTAGTTGCTGAGATTATTTCAATTTGCTGGGTTCCTTTGTTTTTTGAGAACAAATTTTCATTATCGCCGGCATCATCGGCTTGGAGAGTAGCATTGCTTTGGGCTGGGTTTGTGTGTGGAAGATTATTTATACTTATTTTGCCTCGAAGATGGACTATGATACCTGCTGCTTTTGCCAGCATTATTGGTATGATTTTGGCTTCCTTATTGTTGCACTTTAGCAATGAACCGGCAGCTTCTTCTGTGATTGTTTTTGGTCTTGGTTTTTTTGCAGGTCCGCTTTGGCCTGTGATTGTAATGCTAGCAAGGAGTATCGCCAAAAATGATACATTTACATCTTGCATAATTGGCTGTGGTGCCTTAGGAGCCGCCGCAGGCCCCTCTTTAGGAGCATGGATTATAAATGTTATTTCTATTGAAAATATATTTTTGCCGGTAAGCTTTATTTGTTTAGCTATGTTCGTTAATCTTTGTTTTTTTAATAATAAGTATCGATCAAATATTGATTGAAGGAGATGGACAGGGAGTGTCAAGAAAGTTTCGGAAGCGCCAGATAACTGGCAAGGAGTAGCGAA
>CAZITB010000120.1:0-7559 GCA_964542055.1 uncultured Candidatus Kuenenia sp. | reverse complement strand
CTGATTTTGGATAATTTTAAAAATTTTTTGAAAAAATAACAAGTTTTCTGTTATTTTTTGCGGTTTTTTTGCGTCTGTTTGTGTGGCAATAGAATTAAAGGAGATTTTATTAATGAAAGCCACAGATAATAATAATACCGCAGATGATAATTCCGAAAGCCATGTTCTGGAAACTATAGATATGGAACTTGAAAAGTACATATACGCAAATCGGGAAAAAACCATCAACCGGCATTTCAACAGTTTGTTTCATGAGATGCTTGAATGGGAGAAAAAGGCTCCGAACAAAAATTACCAAACTATTTCGTAATTTTTTAAATTTTTTTGTAGAGTTTCTGGGGTTAGTGCCGATAAAAATAGAGAATTGGCACATAAAATAAGTATAGATATTAATTACCGCGTGAAACTTGAAAGGAGTCTTTTAAAATGAAGAAGTTGATTTTATTATCCATTGTTACAGCAGTTTGCTTAGTTGGGTGTGTCGATAAAGAATCCAGCAAGGCAGAAAACCCGAATTTGACACCTGATGTTGAGCAGCTGCAAGCAGAATTGGCCGCTGCGAATGCTCAGATCGAGAGTATGAAAAATGAAATTGCGTCTTTGAAAGCAGAAAACATTGAGATCCAGGATTTGGCAATGAAGACTGTGATGACAATGCTTGAAAAACAAATCGCTCATGATAAAAAGATCCAGGATAATCTGAAGTCCAAAGTTAACCAGCTGGAAGTAGCAAATAAAGATTTGAAGTCAAAACTTGAGAAAGTTCAAGCGGATAAGCCTGCTGATAAACAGGTAAGTTTAGTTGTCGATTGATATTTATCATTTGAAGAACTGCTAATCTATATTCATTTGTATGGATGAGATAAATATAGGAATCGTAGGTGCGGGACAAAATACCCGCTTGCGGCATATACCCGGTTTCAGGCAAATTCCCGGCGTAAATATCGTTAGCGTCTGCAATCGCACCAGGCAATCTTCACAAAAAATCGCTGACCAGTACAATATCCCCAATACTCACGAAAACTGGGCCGATCTGATTAATGATCCAGAGACTGACGCCATCATGATCGGCACCTGGCCCTATATGCACGCCGAAATCACAATCGCCGCTCTAAAAGCCCAGAAACATGTACTTTGTGAAGCCAGGATGGCCTCAAACCTCGATCAGGCCGTTGAAATGCTCCAAACTTCAAAAAAACACCCCCAGCTCATCGGCCAGATCGTACCATCGCCTATGACTCTGCCATTCGACATAACCATTATCGAAACGATAAATTCCACCGACTTCGGCAAAGTACTCGCTATCGACTTACAAGCTGGCAGTTCATTTATCGATTACGATCGCCCTGCCACATGGCGAGAAGACAAAACCCTCTCCGGCAATAATACCATGTCCTTGGGCATCTGGTACGAAGCGATCATGCGATGGATCGGCACAGCCGAGCAGGTAATGGCCGCCAGCGAAACATTTGTAAAACAAAGAAAAAGTTCCCCAGGCCAAACCACCGAAATCCAAATCCCCGATCACCTAAACGTTTTAGCCAAATTCAAATGCGGTGCACATGCAAATATGCGTTTCTCACAAGTTACCGGCCTCGCCGGCGACCGCCTTACAATATTCGGTGAAAAAGCGACTTTATGCTTCTATCAGGATAATCTCCTGATAGGCCGCAAAGGCGACAAGGAACTTTCACCCCTGAAAATTAAACCTGAAAACATTCAGCAATGGCGAGTAGAACAGGAATTCATAAACGCCATCCGCCAAAAGGAAAAAGTCAAACTCACAACATTTGAAGACGGCGTCAAATATATGGAATTTACCGATGCCGTTCTTCAAAGCGCCCAAACCGGCAAAGCCGTCGAGCTGAAACTTTAAGACAATCGCCCCTTGAAATCCTCATACCCGAACTGCCGCACCACCTCTGCCCCCTCATTTTCACCATACAAAGCTATCGCCGGCAGATTCACACCATTAAACGTATTGTTCTTTACCATCGTATAATGAGCCATATCCGTAAAACACAACATATCCCCAACTTTGAGCGGCTCATCAAAAGAATATTCCCCGATAATATCACCCGCCAGACACGTCGGCCCGCCAAGCCGATAATTATACCGCTTTTCACCAGCCTTACCCGATCCGATCACCATCGGCCTGTAAGGCATTTCCAGAACATCCGGCATATGTGCCGCCGCCGAAGTATCCAGAATCGCAATCTCAGTATCGTTCGAAACAATATCCAGAACCCGGCACACCAGCAAACCCGTATTCAGCGCGATCGCTTCGCCCGGCTCAAGATAAACCGGTATCCCACTATACCGATTTCGAAAATCATTTATCAAATCACACAAAACTTTGACGTTATAATCATCTCTTGTAATATGATGGCCCCCGCCGAAATTTATCCACTTCATCCCTCCGATATACTTGCCGAAATATTTCTCAAAATGCTCCAGCACCCTCACAAGCGTATCGCTGTTCTGCTCACACATCGCATGAAAATGCAGTCCGTCAACTCCACTCAAATCCGCTCCCTCAAATTTTTCCGGCAAAATCCCCAGCCGCGAACCGCACCCGCACGGATTATATATCTCAACCTCAACTTCCGAGTAAACCGGGTTCACCCGCAAACCTGTCTCGATCTTCCGCCCTGCCCTTGCAATTTTATTACTGAACTTGTGCCACTGCCCAAACGAATTAAAAACCACATGATCAGCATACTTCAAAATCTCCCCAAACTCATCCTCCCTGTACGCCGGGCAAACGATATGACTTTCCCTGCCGAATTCCTCACTGCCAAGCCGCACCTCATTTAATGAACTCGCAGAAGTGCCCGCAAGATACTTTCGTACCAAACCGAACGTCGCAAACATGGAAAAGCCTTTCAGCGCAAGCAAGATTTTCGCCCCCGTCGCTTTCTGCACACTATCAAGCACCCGCAGGTTATCCTCTAACGCCGCCATACTCACAACATAGCACGGGCTGGGCAAACCCTCCAAAACTTTACGCGGTATGCGATACCTGTCAGCCTCTATCAAAGCTCACCCCCGAACTCGGTATCAGTCCAAGGCAAACCGTGAACATTCAACTGATCCATAAACGGATCAGGGTCAAACTCCTCAACATTGAAAACGCCCTCGCCGCGCCATATCTTTTTGAGCATCATCATCGCCCCGATCATCGCCGGCACACCTGTCGTATAAGAAATCGCCTGGGCCTGAACCTCTTTAAAAGTCTCCGCGTGATCACAGATATTATAAATGTATCGCGAAATTTCCTTACCGTCTTTTTTGCCCTTACAGATACATCCGATACAGGTCTTGCCGCTGTAGCCTTCTGCCAATCCGCCCGGATCAGGTAAAACTGCCTTCAAAAATTGCAGCGGAACAATCTCAACCCCTTGAAACTCCACCGGATCGATCCTTGTCATCCCCACATTCTGCAAAACACGCAAATGAGTCAGATACTCCTGCCCGAATGTCATCCAGAACCTTATCCGCTTCAAGCCCTTGATATTCTGCACAAGCGATTCAAGCTCCTCATGATACATCAGATAACTTTCCCTGGGCCCGATTTCCGGATAATCGAAACTGAAATGCTCACTTAGCGGATCGGTCTCAAGCCACTTACCATTTTCCCAGTATTTACCACGCTGGGTGATCTCACGAATATTTATCTCCGGGTTGAAATTGGTCGCAAACGCCTTGCCATGCTCGCCCGCGTTACAATCCAGGATATCGATCTGATTTATCTCATCGAAATTATGCTTCTGCTGATACCCGCAAAATATATTTGTAACTCCCGGATCGAATCCGCAGCCAAGCAGCGCCATCAAACCGGCCTTTTCAAACCTCTCCCGGTAATCCCACTGCCACTTGTAACAGAACTTCGCTTCATCTTTCGGCTCATAATTGGCGGTATCAAGATAATCAACCCCGCACTCCAGGCACGCATCCATTATAGCAAGGTCCTGGTACGGCAGCGCCAGATTGATAACCAACTCAGGCTTGTAATCTTTTATCAAAGCCGCAACCTCTGACGATTGATCCGCATCAACTTTCGCCGTATGCACAGGAATCTTGGTCCGTGCCGCTATTTCCTTGCATTTAGATTCCGTCCTGCTAGCAAGCAGAATCTCCGAAAAAACATCCGGCACCATACCGCACTTCTGAGTGGTAACATTTGATACCCCACCTGCTCCGATTATCATCACTTTAGACATTTATATATCTCCATTTTAATTTCTGACTAAAATCTCTATTTTAACTGCCCGCCTATAACTTTTCAAACTTTTTAACCAAAAGAAGAGGTTAAAACTAGACTAAAGACCCATCAATTTGCTGAACCGGATAACTCTTTATCACGTACACACCTAAAGCCTTGACTCTTGTCTGCCGAAGTTTTATTATATATACAGTTTATACATAATGGAAAATTGTTCTCTCGGAGAAAAAAAATGAAATTTAATGATCTTTTGTTAGCTGCAGGTTTAATTATTTCAATCGGTTTGTCTCAGCACGCTTTAGCTGATGAAAACCCCCAAATGATAAAAAAACTCAATGCCATAAAAAATAAATTAAACACCCCTGCCGCTGCTGCCAGCCAGCAAACCCAATCTCAGAACAACGCCCCCGATGACGTAAATATCGACCCAAACGGAACTTCAAATATCCAATTCGATAAAAACACAATAGATATTGGCCAGGTAGGTCCTGATTCAAGGCACGAATTTACCTTCAATTTCAAAAATACCGGCACAAACGCACTGATAATCAAAAACATTCACGCTCCCTGCGGCTGTACCGTTCCCAATATGAAAAAGAAACAGTACGCTCCCGGCGAATCAGGCGAAATGGATGTCAAATTCCACGCCTCCAAAAATCCCGGCAGTATGATCAAACATATCTATGTCTATACCAACGACCCAAAAAACCCAAAATACGAACTAGACATTAAATGCAATGTCGTTCTCAAGGTTTCCGCCCAGCCTGACGTAATGAATCTTTCCCTTACAGAAGAAAACGCCGGAGCCGAGCCGATTGTCTTAAAAAGCCTGGACGGACAGAAATTTTCGGTCACTTCGGTTGAAACTGCCGGTAAAGTCGCCCAAGTTGATTTCGATAAAAACAAGAAAGACACATCCTTCACATTAAGCCCCAAATTTGATACCGAACAACTCAAAAAACGCCCAAACGGCACTCTTGTGATCAACCTGACCCATCCGGATTGCAAAACCGTAATGGTCAGGTACACCACACCCCCCGCTATCGTGGTTTCTCCCCGGGCTATCATTCAGACAAAAGCCACGCCAGGCGAAAGTTACAAACGCACCGTATGGATCACCAGCAACTACACTGACAAGATCGAAATCGAATCCATAGACTCCAAAAAAGGGACCGTAAAGGTGGTCGATAAAGAAGCTTACGGTAATAGATACAAAATTGATGTCGAACTGACCGGCCCGAAAGACGATAATCTCAATAAAAGGTTCCATTCTGACGAACTCTACATCAAGACCAAAGATGGCGAAAATATCACGATCAGATGCCAGCAGTGGTACCCTAAAGAAAATTAAAAATTCCGGAACTTTTCACCTTTTTACCTGTCTAAATAACTGTTAAAGGTTTGTTTGTGAGATTCTATGGTAAAGACGTTAAAAATAGCTGTTTTTGTTTTCGCACCGCTCTCAATTTTTGCGATTGCGGGCGTTGTATATCTGGCTTTGCAGCCTGACCGCGATGTTCAGGAGTTTTTAAGTACCAAAAGCCAGATCGAGGCGTTTGTCGAAACCGCCCGTCAGCAGCAGAAAAAAGATGAGTCCCCTAATTCGCCATTAGTCGAGCAAGCCAAACAGTTTACGTTGCGGATAGACCCGCCCCCGCCGCCTGCGCCAAAGGGAGAAACACCTGAGTTTGCCTCATCTCAGCAGCAAATCGTCAAAGCGCCGCCACCCAGTGCCCGGTTTACCCTGGAAGGAACGGTCGTTTCCAGCAATCCCAAATTTTCAATGGCATTTCTTAATACCACTTCAAAAGGCCACCGATGGTATCGCCAGTCCGAAAAGATCGGATACATAACAATCGAAGAGATCTACCAGGATAAGATCGTTGTAAATGACGGCGAAAAAACCTACGAAATGGAAGTTCCCAACCGCCAAAAAATATCTCTACTGAGAGGCGACCCGAACAACCCCTACACCAGCTACCGTGTAAACCCCTATAAATCAAAGACTAACGATCAGCCTGTGCGGTATGAACCTGCGACAGCTTTAGAAAACTTCCCTGCAAATAACCGGCCACAGAGACCGGTCAATACAACCACAGCAAGCAACTACCCGCAAAGCCCCCAGTTAAGCGAAGATAAGCTGAAAGAAAACCTGGATTTTCTGCAAAAGTTGGCAAATGACCCAGAATCGATGGGCTTGACCAAGGAAGAAGCCGCCCAGCTTGGCGACATGTCAGATTTAATGAACGAACTGGAAAAAGACATGAAACAAGCCCAACGCCGAAGGCCCCGGGGCAGATAGCCAAGAGAACAGGAATGCAACAACGGTATTTGCCAAGTCAAGTAAGATCATTCGCAGCGACCCAAAAAAGCTCAATCGCGGAAGCGATGATATAGAAATTGAAAACAAACATCCATGCATATGTCCTCCTGTAATTTGTCATCAAGACATTTTAACATGAAAATCAAAAAAAAACTTTTTTCATCATCTCCCGCATGGGTAAATTAAAAAGCAAATTTACCCATCCGCTACGCGACTGGCAAGTGTGGTTTTGCAAAACAGTAAAAGTCTATTTATTTTTTATTCACGTTCAATTTTTATTTGGTCTATTTGGAATAAACTGATTTTCAATTACTTTTCTAATTTCATTTTCGAAAAGTAATTTGGATTTACCTACAAATTCATAATAGCCAGACTTATCTTTAATTTTAAAAAAACCACCATAATAACTTATTGCTAAATTTACCTCATTCCCATCTGATAGTTTTCCAATTCCTAGAAAACTTCCTTTCCAAAGCATAGAACCTTCGTGAAACTTAACTTCTTCAAAAAACTTCCGAGTCAAATTTTTGTCGAAAGTTACAACTGTTTTTTTTTCAATATCATCTTTTTTCCCAAAAGCGTCTATGTCATATATAGATAAAGTTTCAATTTCACGAAGTTTAAATATTTGACTTTTGCCTTCAGTATTTGAAAAAATATATACCAATGTTAAAATCATTAATAAAAAGATTGCTAATGTTAAGTAAATTTTTATCATTTTATGAGCCGGATGGGTAAAAATGCTTTTCTTTTTACCCATGCTGTTTTTTTATCATTAGCTAAAAATAGGGGACAGTTACCTATTTTTTTAACGATATACCATAGCTTTTGCACAACTGCTTCAAACATGGCATCACTTCTTTTTCCATTCATCTATTGATGATTTGTAAAAAAAGGGGACAGTTACCTGTTTTTTTTAACGATATACAATTGTTTGCACCGCTGCTTCAAACATGTCATCACTTCTTTTTCCATTCAACTTATTGAATTTGGAAATACTCCCTTTCAAAT
>CAZITB010000119.1:0-7630 GCA_964542055.1 uncultured Candidatus Kuenenia sp. | reverse complement strand
GTTTCTTTAGATATTATTGATTGTCCGGAAAAATCGTGTATCCCTGTTTGAGAGCATTTTTCCTGATATCTTCCATTATGATCGTAAAATGCTTTTCGGGTATCACTAACTTTCCATCTCCTTGCGGATAAATCAATCGCAAAATCTTACCCTTTTCAAATTCCCGCGGCTCGATCACAAGGTCCATCACAAAATCATATTCTTTAAGTTTATCAATTTTTGGAACTGGTAACAGCTCAGGTTCCGCATTTTCACATATCCCCGGAACCAGCGTCGGCGTTACCATTCCGTCATCAAGACCGATATCGGTGTTCCGCTCACTGATACTTACAAACACAGTTCCCCCGTACCATTTACCACGCATTTTCTCTGCCGCTTGTCTCGAAACCGACGCAGGCCGACCCCCGAGTTGCTCCAAACGTTCTTTGAGAACAATCGTCATGGCCTCATTAAAACTGTAGTCCTTCCTTTGTACAGCCTCAGCCCCCAATATGACTCCGAGAAGATTAGAATAAATATCCTCCCATGAAAAGGCCGATGCATCTTCTGGCCAAAATCCTAAACATTTAAAACCGTACCACGTCAACATCTCATGCCACGTTGTCATCGTATATGCAAAGTAAGATGCCAACTCAACTGACACTTCATCGGCGATCTCTTCCTTTTTATCTTTTGGATAATTCTCCCAATCTTCTGGATACTTCAAATCAACATGATATCTGCTCGCTTCAACATTCAACTTAAAAGTAAACCCTTGATTACCTTTTAAAATGTTGCGTTTAACTTTCCTGTAAAGATAATCCACATAATCGCTGGCAATCCTCAAATGTGCAACATCAATATGCCCACCCCTGCATGTATAAACAATGCCGTTACCTTCACCCATGAAATTTCCGTAATTGTGCCCGCCCAAACTATTGCTGTCTATATAAGCCGTCCCTACTGTCGCCGTAGCATAACTTGCAAGCCTCGTCCTTGGCGCTCCGGTTATTGTGCATCCTTTCAAAAATATTGACAACAATACTAATCCCACCCAAACCAGAACAACCTTCTTTTTCATAACTAACCTCTAAAATTAACTAATTTTCATTTACTATACCAATATTAACCCAAATACTGACTTTTGGCAAAAGACCCCACGCAAAAAACTTCTAAGTACTTGCTGCTTAATAGCTTACTAAGTCTTTACAAAATGATTCGGATATAGTAGAATTTTAGAAGTTGCCGAGATGGCTCAATGGTAGAGCACTACTTTCGTAAAGTAGGGGTTGTGGGTTCGACTCCCATTCTCGGCTTTGTGGATACCGATCAAAAATATAAATCACTCATAGACGATATCAAGTCCTACCCGAAAATAGCTCTGGCTTTCTCAGGCGGTGTCGATAGCACATTTCTGCTCAAAGTACTTGTTGATAATCTCGGCAAAAAAGATGTTTTGCCCTGCATCTGCGTCTCTCAGCTGCTCTCCGAACCTAAACTCCGCCAAGCCAGAACTCATTGCTCCGAAATAGGCATAGAACTTCTGGAATTAAACTTCGATGTCCTTTCTGACCCCGATTTCGTCGCAAACCCCAAAAATAAATGCTACATCTGCAAAAAAAAGATATATTCACTCATCCGCCAAACCGCCAAATCGAAAGGTTTCGAAGTCATCGCCTCAGGTACAAATCTCGATGATCTATCCGATTACCGCCCGGGCAACAAAGCAGCAGATGAATTTCACATAATAAACCCCCTTGCCAAAGAACGCCTTACTAAAGATGACATCCGCAAACTCAGCTTCCGTCTCGGCCTCAAAACCGCAAACGCCCCTTCTTCCCCCTGTTATGCGTCAAGAATCCCTTACGGCCAACCAATAACAGCCGAAAAGCTTGATCAAATCGCCCAGGCCGAAGAATTTCTACACTCATTGAATTTTACCGATCTCCGCGTCAGGCATTACGGAACCATGGCAAAAATTGAAATACCCCAAGCCGATTTCGAAAAAATGATCTCCGAACCCCTCAAAACCATTGTCATCAAAAAATTTCAATCCATCGGTTTCAACGATACCGCCCTCGACCTCAAGGGCTTCCGATCCGGCGCTCTCAACGAAACCCTCGATGAAAAATGATCATTTCTCTATTATTTCCGCTTGCCCCTTCAGCTTGTCCACATACTTTTCCAAGGCCTTTTGCAAATATTGACCTTTAAGCTCTTTAACGATAACATCCCGCACCTGCCCGATCTCACAAGGTATCGCCTCCCGCTTTTCGATCAATTTCGCGATATGAACACCGAATTCGGTCTCAAAAACATCACTTATCTCACCCGGCTCCAGCTTGAAAACAACATCCTCAAACGCAGGCACCATTTTATTACGCGCGAAAAACCCCAGATCACCCCCGCCTTCTGGACAGTCCGAATACTTTCCCGCAATTTCACCAAAATTCGCACCGTCTTTCAACTGCTCCAGAACCTTCTCAAGCTCCTTCCGCTGCTCTGCCATATCCGCCCCGCCCTGCCGATGCAAGACAATATGAGCCGCATGAACCATTTCAGGTATTACAAAATGCTCTTTATGCTTGTTGTAGAATTTCTCGATCTCCCCCTGCTTCGGTTCACCAAGCCCTGCCGAAATTTCATTTATTAATTTTTCAAACTGTAGTTGTTTTTTTATCTGCTCCTTATCCTCATCCGAAAGCTCAACCGGCTGTCCCTGGCTGTGCCGAGCCGCAAATCCATTTACCTCCTGCTCGGAAATATCTGGATACTTTTTCATCGCACTTTGCCTCAAAAGAACTTGCTCGATAACATTCTCCCTCGACCAGTCAATCAGCTGTTTTTTCCGCTTCTCCGGCTCCATCTCCGCAAAAGTCCGCTCATATTCCGGCCTCAGCCGCCCCATCTCAGCTTCGATCAACTCCTGCTCAACTACTTCACCATTTACATATAAAGTCATAACAATCCACAATTTAGGGTAGTTTAATAATTCATCTCTACCTTTTTACCATAAAACTTCGGTTCTGTCCCGGAAATTATATCCAAAAAAGCCTTCACCCTAGCCAGCACCCACTCATCCCCGAAACCGGATCATTTTCAGAATTCCTCAAACTGCCTCTTTACCTGCTGAACCCACAAATAAAAACACCCAGAAAAAAATATCAGCAAAAACAAGCAAACTATGTATATTGCGTTTCATACCATATCTTGTTGATATTCAATTTGGTGGACAGTTCCCACCTTCCAGATCAAACCAAGGAACACACGAAATACACGGAAAGTTTTTTTGATTTTATGCCGATTGATCCGTGGTTGACCATGCTAGCTTTTCAATCGGGACCTTCCCACTTATAGGTCGGCTTGTCGCCGATTTGCCAATTTTCATTGGCCAAAGCTTTCACCCGAGGATGTTTGTCAGCTTCATCTTCAGAATTCCAAAATATATTTGTAACCATGAAAATAAAACCTATCGAAACTGCACACATAAAAAAAATCATTACAATGGCAATCCCACCTCCAAAGATATTGATTAATATGGAATCCGCCCTTTTATCTGGTTGCTTAAAATACCATATTGTAATTATACTTCCCAATATTAGCCAAAAAACCAAAAATATCATAGAAACATAGTTATGAATTTTATTGCAAAATTTACATCTTGGCACCCATGTCTTTGTATTTTCATAACTTTGCTTGTATTGAATTCCCATACCAAAAAAAGTTGATTTACGATCAATTATACGAAATAAATCTACCTCATATTTTGAAGAATCCGAAGCTTTTCGTTTTTTACAAAACCAGCAATATGAATCATCCCAATTCGATACCATTTTATTATTATTTTCCAAAGCAAATAGTCATGAAGTGTCTAAAGAATTAAGTTTCTAGCACAACCATCCATCTATTATTTCATCATTCCAACGTGGATAATCTTTTTGTTCCTTATATGCTCTATACCTAAAGATAAAGTCGTAAATTTGAGAAATTTTTCCACCGGTAGTTGGATGATAACCGTTTTTTATACATATCTGTTTTATCATGTCCGTTGAAATAACAATACCCCTTTCTATTAGACGATCAAATAATTCAAAAACTATTATTTCATCCCTGTCTTCTAATCTTCCTCTTGTTTTTTCAAAAAGTTGAGACACTGCCTTTTTGTAAATATTTTCATTTGACATTTATTTACCTTTTTAAAAATTAAATTTGGCATTTATTACGAAATATAAAAGCTCCTAACATGAACAAAGTTATTGTTGTTGGTTCAGGTATTTCTTGATATATCATGAACGCCTCTACAATTTCTATACCTTGTTCACCCTGATCATGAATGCCTTCCATAAATGGTGACCAAAAAAAGAACTGAAATCGATTTTCAGGCAATCGCATCTTATTAATTTCATTTTCATCAAATGTTATAGATAACATCTGTATATCTTGATTGTGTGGCCTTATACTCCAAAAGGGACTAAATGTCAAATCAGCACTGCATCCCATATAGCCAGTTGTATGTGTAACACCATAAAATGAATGTAAATATACTTCTAGCTTTATCTCATTCACTTTATAATCTGTTTGAAACTCCAATACTAGGTATGCTCCTGTATCAAAAGCTCCTTCGATTCCGGCAATTTTTATTCCTGTTTCAGAATTGCCATCAGTAAGTACATCAAAAGCAAATTCATTAGCATGAGATAGATCAAAAGGACTACTTGCACCCACAGGAAGTGCGCCGCCTGACACTTTAACTAGATTTGCCTTTGCCCAATTAGAACTGAAGTTTATTCCTAAAACAAATATAAAAAATAAAACTGATTTTTTTATCATTTCTAAATATCCCTAACAACACTTGCAAAAATCCCATTTATGAGCCGTTCCCATAAAAAAGGGCACTGCAAATCAATGCCCATCTGAGGCCCGCAAAAGCCTTTGGAAGACACGAAAGCAGCGCCCGTTTCGCCAAAGGCAAACGAGCACTTACTCTGCGTTCTTCCTTTTGAAATTTGCGGTTTCAGATGGAACGCTTAAAGTACAGCACAAACTATATTAAATTGTGGTTATATATTACACAAATTTTGCATTCAACTCAAGAAAAAAGTAAAATAGAATCTTTTTATCGTGGTAAATACGGGTATTAATGTTCAGATTTCTTTATAAGTTTTGTAACATTTCTCTGTAATCGCTGTTGAGCATCGAAATCCCCTTTCAAAGAATAAGCCTCAACCGTCAAATCCCATACGAGCCCCACAAGCTGGGCAGGGGAATAATCTGACCATTTATCAGAAAGCTCCTTATTGGTAACCAGCCTTGCCTTTGAGCGGTCAACCTTATTTATATCGCATTTATCAGCCATGAACATATTATAAAATAAAGTCAAAAAATGTCAATTATTTATATATATAAGAAAAATACGGGAATCATCTCATCGCTACCCGTTACTTACAATCTTAGCCCCCGGCTTTTAGCCGGGGGTCTTCAACACCGAAGGAGTTTTATCCGGAAGCGTAGAGCGCGATCGATACGAACACAAAAAAGACTCAATTGCCCCAGCGGTGAGATATAGTTATACAAACGTTTCTTACAATTTTAGCCCTCTGCTTTAGCAGGGGGTTTATAAAAAATTGAAATGAATTCCGTAAGCAACACGGACATAAAAGCTCAACTGCGGCAGCAGTGAGATAGGAAGAAACATTTCTCGCTTTCTGATAATTGAATGTATACTGCATTCTGAATTCTGACTTCTGAATTCTGACTTCTATAAAAAGGAAAAGGCTCGCAAGAGTTAACTTACGAGCCTTTATAATCCCTGGCGATCACCTACTTTCGCCTATTGACTATCATCGGCCGAAAAAGCTTAGCTTCTGAGTTCGGAATGGGATCAGGCGTTTCCTTTTTCGTATAGTCACCAGGAAATTCGTTATCGCAGGAAATTAATCCTACGCGATATTCAGTTTTAAAAAAGTAAAATAGGTGAGTAACAAAAAAGATTCTAGTATTCATCATTGCACAATAAACTTTGCGTTTCAATCCTCGATTGATACGGTCAAGTCATCGGACATTAGTACTGGTTAGCTGAGACGATTTCGCGTCTTACACACCCAGCCTATCAACCACATAGTCTTTATGGGTCCTCTCGTACAAAGTACATGGAATCCTAATCTTGAGGTGGGCTTCCCGCTTAGATGCTTTCAGCGGTTATCCTTTCCCGACTTAGCTACCCGGCGGTGCTCCTAGCGGAACAACCGGTACACCAGAGGTCAGTGCTTCCCAATCCTCTCGTACTAAGGAAACATCCCTTCAAGATTCCTACGCCCACGGCAGATAGGGACCGACCTGGCTCACGCCGGTCTGAACCCAGCTCGCGTACCACTTTAATCGGCGAACAGCCGAACCCTTGGGACCGCCTTCAGCCCCAGGATGTGATGAGCCGACATCGAGGTGCCAAACCGCTCCGCCGCTATGGACGCTCGGGAGCGATCAGCCTGTTATCCCCGGAGTACCTTTTATCTGTTAAGCGATGGCCCTTCCACACGGGACCACCGGGTCACTAAGCCCTGCTTTCGCATCTGCTCGACGCATATGTCTCGCAGTCAAGTACCCTTATGCCTTTACACTCTTCGCACGATTGCCAACCGTGCTGAGGGTACCTTTGGGCTCCTCCGTTACTCTTTAGGAGGAGACCGCCCCAGTCAAACTGCCCACCTAGCACGGTCCCATACCCGGATTCACGGGTTACGGTTAGGTGGCTCATGGCACAAGGGTGGTATTTCAAGGATGGCTCGGCCCCCGCCGAAACGAGGGTTTCACAGCCTCCCACCTATCCTACGCATGTGACATCAGACACCAATACCAGGCTACAGTAAAGGTTCACGGGGTCTTTCCGTCTTGCCGCGGGAACGCGGCATCTTCACCGCGTCTGTAATTTCACCGAGTCCGTTGTTGAGACAGTGCTCCAGTCGTTACGCCATTCATGCACGTCGGAACTTACCCGACAAGGAACTTCGCTACCATAGGACCGTCATAGTTACGGCCGCCGTTTACCGGGGCTTAGGTTTCAAGCTTCTCCCGAAGGATAACCTGATTCCTTGACCTTCCGGCACCGGGCAGGCGTCAGACTCTATACATCCTCTTGCGAGTTAGCAGAGTCCTGTGTTTTTGATAAACAGTCGCTAGAGCCACTTCTCTGCGCCCTTCCCGACGAATCGGGAGAGGGACCCCTTATCCCAAAGTTACGGGGTCAATTTGCCTAGTTCCTTAACAACGGTTCTCTCGAGCGCCTGAGGATACTCTCCTCGCCTACCTGTGTCAGTTTTAGTACGGATCCGCGCTTTGTCCCTGTGAAGATTTTCTCGGCACCGGCGCCACAGACTTCGCCAACATAGCGGGCTCGAGGCGGCCCCTTACGGGGCAACCAACCCACACGACTAATCATGGGATCTGCCTTGTCGATGCGTCATTCACAGTTCAACCGCCACGCGAAGTAAAGGAATATTAACCTTTTGTCCATCGTCTACGCCTTTCGGCCTCGACTTAGGGTCCGACTAACCCTGGGCGGATTTACCTTCCCCAGGAAACCTTAGGCTTTCGGCGACAAGGTTTCTCACCTGGTTTATCGTTACTCATGCCGGCATAATCACTTGCTGACGCT
>CAZITB010000118.1:0-7792 GCA_964542055.1 uncultured Candidatus Kuenenia sp. | reverse complement strand
AATTTTCTCGATGTAGCATTCAATTTCATCACCTTCATCGAGGTAATTACCGGTTGCATGCCCAACTCCCGCCGATGTACCAGTACAAATAATATCGCCCGGTTCAAGAGTCATCAAATTACTTAAAAAGCTGACAATCTCATTGGCCGGGTATATCATCTGTCGAGTATTTGCATCTTGTTTTAGCTTACCATTGACTTTTAATTGAATATCAAGGTTCCCGTGGTCGCCGATTTCATCCTTTGTAACGATACTTGGCCCCAAAGGCAAAAAACCATCTGCCCATTTGCCGTTAAGCCAATCATAAAAATTATCCCAAGGCCGTTCTGCCCGTCCGTCCTTGAATGTAACACTCCTTGCCGAAATATCGTTTGCTATCGTAAATCCAGCGATATAATCCATTGCATTTTCTGGACTTACATATTTTGCTGTTTTCCCTATCACTATTACCAGCTCCACTTCATGGTCAATTTGCATGCTGTAAGCCGGCCACGCTACCACATCCCCATCGCCTGCCAGAACGGTAGGCGGCATAATAAAAGGCCTCGGCACGGTGCCGCCTTTTGGTTTATCCGAAAGGCCAAGCGACAACCCGCATTCTTTAATATGTTCCGAGTAATTACCTGCCAAAGCCAGAATCTTATCCGGTTTTCCAAGCGGAGGCAAAAATTTGACATCCTCAACCTTTATTTCAGGACGCTTTTGAGACAATCCCTCTAATGTCTCTAACCCAAGTTTCAACAAGTGTTTAACGCTTCGGGGACAATCTTGTCCATCCCAGTTTGAGGGTATGTCAATCACCGCATCGCCTGAAATCAAACCGAAACTCTCTTTACCTTTATGTACATACCTGCAAAGTTTCATTCCCTGCCTTTCAAAAGAAATTAATAATCTTTGCTTGAGTATATCAGAAAAAACTTGAATTTGAACCCTATTGGCATTTTAATGCAATTATACGACTTTTTATCGGAGTGTTTTATGTCTTTAAAAGGATTTTTGGCAAAATTTACTAATGTTTTCAAGTTAAAAAAGAAATCAAATAAACAGGGGAGTTCTTCCGACTCGGTCCTCGTCAAGGCTCAAAACCCCCAGGCTCGCTCAGTGGAGCTAATCCAAAACGGACTTTCGGATTTGACTGGTCAGCTAAAAGAGATAAACACAAATCTGCAAAAACAGTCTGACCAGAACCAGCAGCTCATGGAGAGAATAGAGCATCTTCCCGACATGATCAACACCCTCCCCGAAGCCGTAAAAAACCAATCTTCCACTGTCAAAGCCTTGCTCGAACAGATGGAACGAAATAAAAATAAGGAACTTGAGTTCATCCGAGCCGTTGAGAGCATTCCCCTCGAAACCGGCAAACAGACCGATGCCCTCCAAAAAATAGCAGGCCAGCTGGATGCCTCTGCCGAAATTGACCTGCGCATGTCGGATTCTTTCAGCAAATTCAACGAATCATTGGAAAATCTCGATACCACCAACCGCAACCAGACCGATACGCTTGCTAAAGTAAGTAAATCGGTTTCAGTCAGCGACCGGTACATGAAATACATCATCCAAAAGCAGAATAAACGCTTTATCTGGCTTTTTGCGATTTCGATTTCCATTTGTCTGCTTAGCGTTTTAGCCATGATCGCCATTTCTGTTTTCCTGGTTTCAAAGCTCTAAAATTTTTTCCATTTTCAAGTTAACTAGCCACATTTTCATGCCGATTTACTTTTAATGATACTTTATTGAGTAAATTGCGCTTATATGAAAAAGCAAAAATATAAATTTCGAAGAGGCATTAGTCTTGTTGATACTATAGCGGCTACGGCAGTATTGATGGTGATAGTAACAGGAACCCTGTTTTATCGTTATTATGCAACATTAGATATAGTGAAATCCAGAAATCATCTCGATGCTGTAGAGATGACAGTTGCGCTGCTTCACGCATGGCAGGGAGTAAACGGTGACGAAAGTTTCGATCCGGTAACTGATTTGTACCCACAAATGAATATTTCATCAGGATCCAGCCAGAATCAACCTGATGGTTACAATCTTTTAGGCAAGTACGACATTTCTAAAGAACAGACCGTCTATCATCTTACTATGTCCTATAAAGATATCGAAGATTCTATTCGCCAGCTCAACATTCAAACATCCTGGTCTCAAAATGATACAGATAATCAAAAAACATTAAAATTGACGAGTTATGCTAACTAAAATGAAAAACACAAGACCAAAAACAAAATATTCAGGATTGACACTTGTGGAACTGATGGTTGCCAGTTGTATTTCGGTTATCGTGATACTCGCTGTGGCAACGCTTTTAGCCGATTCTCAAAAAGGCTTCAATAGACTCTATGAAAATACCAATTCTGATGTTGCACAGGATGAAAATGTAATTAGAAAAATTTTCGCCTCTGTAATCAGACAATCCAGTACTTCAGATACCGCAACATCAATTGGTACAGATGGACAATGGTTACAAGTACAGTACTACAGCAGCACTAATGCAGATTCTCTGGACAGATATGCTAAATTTTACCTGCAAAATGATCAATTGATACTTGAAAAAGGTTCTATCGATCCGCTTGAGACTATTTCATTACAAACTGTTGCTCATAATGTGCAGTCTGTTCACTTTAATAAGATTGGAACTTCGATTCAGATGTACCTTGATTTGAATGACCAAACATATTCCAGAGAAGTGATAACCTCAGCCAATTTGAAAAACCCTTAATTTTTCATGAAATATAAACTTAAAAAAAATAAAAAAGCAAGCGTTTCAGTTTACATGCTCGGTGTAGGTGTTATACTTACTATCCTTGGTACCGGCATGCTGGCAGTTGGTTATCATGCCCGGGTACGAGCAATCCGAAATGCAAACCAGATAATTGCAAGATCAGCAGCTGATGCAGGAATAATCAAAGCATCGCATCTGCTGAAAAAAGCGAAAAAACAACAGAAACTTAATACTTTACCGATAAATGCAACTTTTCAACTGCCAGATAGCGATTGTTCATGTACATACTCTATTTTAAATGATTCAGGTAGTTACACAATAACATCAACAGGATATTACTCAACCGCCCAGGTAACCACCGAAACAACATACCAATTAGTAGGAATGCCTTATGAATATGCTGTTTATTCCTTAGATGGAATTGAACTTAAAAATTCAGCTCTAATAGATTGGTACAATTACCAGGACGATGAAGAACCCTTGAAAGTCGGAACTGATTCGACAGATTCTGGTTCTATAGATATGAAAAATTCTTCTTATATAAACGGAGATGTAATTGTTGGTGCCGGTGGCGATATTTCAAAAGTGATCAAGCAAACAGGCGGGACTTATTCTGGCGATGCTTATGCTCAATCATCTACTTATTCACCTGACATGGTAACAGTCCCGCAATATCTTAGTGATTCTCCTACAAGTGGTGAAATCAAGAAAAAATCAACTTTAACATCTTCAGGCAAATATAGTAAAATTGATCTTGGCAACAAAGAAACCCTGGTTATCGAAGGAAATGTAGAACTTTATGTTACTGGCAAAGTTACATTAGGTAACGGTTCCGAAATACTTGTTACTGAAGGTTCCTCATTGAGCTTGTATATGGACGGTGATTTAGAAGCCAAAAATGGAAGTTCGCTGAATAATTTAACTGAAGATCCGATTAAGTTTAAAATCTTGGGCACCAGTTCATCTGATGAGGTTGTCTTGAAAAATTCAACCAACAGCTATGCAGTTATTTATGCACCAACTGCCAAAGTAAAGGTTCACAACTCTGCAACTGTTTATGGCGCGGTCATTTCTAAAGAAACTGAGATCAAAAATTCTGGAAAAGTATATTACGACGCTTCTTTAAGAAAGACCAAAGATCCTGCGATACCTCGTCTTGAACTAGTTAGATGGCAAGAGTACTGAGATTTCGCTCAAAAACATTTCTGTCTTAAACTAAAGCAAAATATTTATATTTTTAAAGTTGACAATTCTTCAATCCTCGGCTAATATCACACTTGTTCTTTTATAAATGGATATCCAAGCCAATTTCAGGTCCCTTGTGTTGAGGGATATTTGAAAGGGAACGCGGTTAAATTCCGCGACGGTCGCGCCGCTGTAAGCGTCCATCTCAGCTAAAGCTGAGAATCCGAACTTTTTAGTCACTGTTCATTATTGAATGGGAAGGCTGTTTCGGTAGGGCGTAAGTCAGAAAACCTGCCTGTAATGCATAAGCGTTGGAATACCAGTATTGTATTCCAAAGTTGTTCTCGCGTAAAGAACCGGCCATTTTTTTATGCGCAAAATCTATTTTGTGCGCAAAAAGTCTATCAAAGCCGTCGTTCTCTTACCGGGAGCGACGGCTTTTTTTGTTAACTCACCTGCGCGAAACAGGAATCGGAAAGGAGAAAGCTATAGGAAAAACCTGCTGATTTTAAACACACACTTTTTTGGTTTGAAACATTCGCCGCGGCTCAGAAATCTGCCCTAGGGCCGCGGCGAAAAAACCAACCGGCAACAAAGAAGGGCGATAAAAAAAGAAAAATTCTAATGGAGAAGTAGATGAAGTTTAAATTAATTTTAATATGTGCAACAATTGCTGTATTTGCATCAATTACTTACGGCTCTTTTACAGCCGCAACCGGTTATGATTCAACTGTTTTGGTTGATACAATCGGAACTTACACCGTAGCTGAAGGCATGGCTATCGATGGCCAAAATCTATACTACGGCAATTACAATTCTGTTAAAAACTATGACCTTTCAAATGGTACAACTGTAACCGAGGGCAGCATACAGTCAAACGCTGGGATTTCTTACGTTGCACGCAATAATGATGTAACATACCTCAGCTACGGCCAAAACTATAATTATCCGTATCCTTACAATGCAGGATATATTGACAACGGTTCTTTTGTTTCTCACCTTACCATGGATGGAATATTCGACATTGCCATATATTCAGATCAAGCATATATCGTTTCCAATCCTGGTGTAAACGGTTCAGAAATTTACAATTATGATCTAAGCAGCGGAAACGTCGCAAAAGTTGCAACCATCGGAGGATCATCCGGTGCGATCACTTTTGATAGTCTGGGAAATTTGTACTATGCCGATCAAGGCATAATCGAATATGACCCTGTAACCTACCAAGCCACTGTAGTTAGAGCTTCGAAAGGTATCGTAAAATTTAATGCTGCCCAGTTAGCAGCCGGAAATTTAACCATTGATGATGCAGCTTCAGTAGTGGATTTGGTTGCATCTTACATCTGCACCGATGATAACGGCGATATCATAGCAACATCTGGATACGCCACATCAACCGTAGCCTTGTACGACACCTCGACAGGCCAGAAACTTAATGATTTCGGATATGGCTCAGGAGCTCTAGGCAAAGTACTCTGGCAAAATGAAACTCTTTATGTGATCGAAACTGATTATAATGATTATGCAAGCACGATCAATGCAGTTACTGTCCCCGAACCTTTCACAGTTATCATATTAGGTTTAGGTGCGATTGGTCTGGTTAGAAGAAAAAGATGAACTTAGTAAGAGGGGAGCTTAAAAGGTTCCCCTCTACAATTTATGAATATATTTAGAATAATCATATTAAATTTTGCTTTAACCGGATGCTTGTTTGCAAGCTACAATCCTTTTGCGTCTTCAGTTTACGATATTAGTCTCAACTCACCTTATTATCCCCAATTTCTTCCCGCCCCCGGCCAGTTTATAATGAGACCCCAGTTCAACAATCCCGGATTTGCTTTAGGCGCACCCGACAGCCATATTTCAACTCAAGCGATGGTAAGTCTCGGCGGATTTGGCGGACAGATTGTTTTGGCTTTTGACCACGATGTCGAAGATAATCCTGCCAATCCTTTTGGTATGGATGCTATAGTTTTTACAAATGCAATTTACATCAGTAATAATCCTCAGGTCCATTGGGCTGAACTTGCGACTATAGAAATTATGCCCGAATGTAACGGCAACAATATTGCCGGCGACCATCCGGATGAAAAATGGTACCTGATTGCGGGCAGCCATCTTAAAGATAACTCTTCATTTCGAACCGTACAATGGAATTATTCCGATTTTCCTGATTACGACAGACTGTTTATGGATTATCCGGCTTATACCAATTGGCCGCTGTCATACACAACCGGTGCTTATGAGTTATTCCCAGACTACTCCGGATTGGATAATTTAAGCTCCGGCTATATCACTTTGATAAATCCTAATGTTTTAGATTCTGATCCGTGTAATGACAATGCCGAAGGCTACTGGGGCTATGCTGAATACACCCCAACTCTCAAACTCGGCGACCGTGATGGTGACAATACAGACACCAGCTACGGAGATGATGTAAATTTAACAGTTGAGATTTTTTACACTACACCCGACGACCCCTGCACAGTTGGTATTACCCCCGGCTCTGGCGGCGGAGACGCTTTTGATATAAAATGGGCCGTCGATCCACAGACTTTCGAGCCCGCAAATATTACCTCTTTCAGGTATATCCGCATTACAAATGCAGTGGACAAGTACCTGATTTCTTACGATGAATATGGGGACGTTCTCGATGACCTCGGCGAAGTCTCGCCCGAAATCGATGCCGTCGCAGATGTACGTCCGATGGGAGACCTGAATGCCGACGGTAAAGTTGATTTTGCTGATTACGCATTGCTGATGAAATCCTGGGCATCCGCATGGGGCGACGAAAACTATAATTCCGCCGCTGATATTGACGTTGATTACGTTATTGATGTAAATGATTTGAAAACTTTTATTAAGGGTTGGCAGTTATATCAGAATGAATAAAAAAATCAAAAATGCGTTTACTCTCATCGAATTGCTGGTCGTGATCTCGATTATCGCCATGCTCCTTAGCATCCTTATGCCCTCACTTTCAAATGCCCGCGAACAGGCCAAAGAGATCATCTGCAGAAGCAACATCCGCCAGCTTTATCTCGCAAACATCGGCTATGCAAATGAAAATTCCCAATCTTACGTTCGAGCCGCTCCCGATATTTTCAGTGGTTTCGGAATAGGAGGCGGCAAAATGCGATGGCATGGTGTAAGGCAACCAGATACCGCCACCAGCGGCCCCACTAACAAATTCGATCCTACTAAAGGACCGCTCGTGGGATACCTTGCAGATGGCGAAGTAAAGAAATGCCCCTCATTTAAACACTATGAAGATTCTACTGCCCAGGCTTTCGAAGCAGGCGGCGGAGGTTTCGGCTACAACAGCATCGGCATTGGTTCACGAGCTTACGATTACGGCTTCACTAATGAGGCAATGCGTTCCAGCATGAGATCAACCGAAATCGAAAAACCCTTCATGAAAGTCATGTTCACCGACACCGCTTTTGTACAAACGGATGATTCCGGCAAAGAAGTTCTGGTAGAATACTCCTTTTGTGAATCACCTAAAAGGATACGCATGACAAATATAGGTATAATTGAATATGGCACACCCATCCCTTCGATTCATTTCCGCCACGACGGCCAAACAAACGTTATATTTGCTGACGGTCATATAGAATCCAAAACACTCCAACACAGCAGATTTCGTGATGAACTTTTAGAAAAATTTCCGTTAGGTTGCTTTGGCCCCAAAGACAATTCGCTGTTCAAGCCCTACTAATAACTTTATTCCTTAACCAATTGTGTTTATAATAACCCCATGAAAGCGGCATTAAAATTTCTTTCAGCAGGTTTAAATCAGCTTCTCTGGCCGGCATTGTGCCATAGTTGTTCTATCCAGATAAACGAAGCATCCAACGGCCTTTGCCAGGACTGCTG
>CAZITB010000117.1:0-7826 GCA_964542055.1 uncultured Candidatus Kuenenia sp. | reverse complement strand
TAACCTACCAGGGACCTGTCAACAACGAACAAGGCAACGTCACCCAGGCCGATAAAGGCAGCTGTCAAATTTCCAAAGAAACCCAAACTCAACTGCATATCATTTTCAAAGGCAATCTGCTAAACGGCACGTTCGTATTTTCAATAAGCAAATAAAAAAAGCCGAGCTTGTTTAAACTCGGCCTTTGTACATGATAACCAAAACTATTCCAAAACTTTTTCCGCCACAAAATCACCAACGTCAGTCGTCGAGCAACCCATCTCCGCCGCTTCCATCGACTTCATCTTATTAGCGGTAACAAACATTATCGCATCTGAAATCTTCTTAGCCGCTTCAACTTCGCCAAGCGTCTCCAGCATCATCGCACCCGCACCAATAGCTGCTATCGGGTTGATCTGATTCAGCCCCGTAAACTTCGGAGCCGTTCCGCCAATAGGCTCAAACATCGAAACTCCTTCCGGGTTAATATTACCGCCCGAAGCCACACCCATTCCCCCCTGAGTAGTAGCCGCCAGATCAGTTATAATATCGCCAAACATATTCGACGTAACGATAACATCAAACATTTCAGGACACCGCACCATATAAATACAGCACGCGTCAACATGATAGTATTCACGTTTCACATCCGGGTAATCCGCATCACCGATTTCGTTAAAAGCCCTCTCCCAAAGATCGAACGCATAAGTCAAAACATTCGTCTTGCCCACCATCGCCAATGTATTTTCTTTGCCGATGCCTCTTGCCTTTTTGCCTTTGTTGCGTGCGTATTCAAAAGCATACCGTAAACACCTTTCAACCTGGAAACGTGTATAAACCATCGACTGAACCGCAACTTCCTGCGGCGTCCCCTTCATCGTAAAACCGCCCGTTCCAGTATAAAGCCCGCCAACGTTCTCACGCACAACGCAGTAATCTATATCTTCCGGCTTCTTATTCTTCAACGGCGTCTCAACTCCCGGATAAAGCTTGACAGGCCGCAAATTAATATACTGATCCATCCCGAATCTCGCCTTTAGCAAAACACCCTTTTCCAGCACGCCCGGCGCAATCTTCGGATCACCAATAGCACCAAGCAAAATAGAGTCGTAACTCTTCAGCTCAGCCAGCGACTCATCCGACAACGTCTCACCAGTTGCCAGGTACCTCCTGCCGCCGAAATCATAATCAGTAAATTTCATTTCGAAACCGAATTTCTTACCGGCCGCTTTTAAAACCTTTACCGCCTCAGCGGCAACTTCCGGCCCTGTTCCGTCTCCACCTATAACTGCTATGTTGTACATATTACGTTCCTTGTTCTATTCCGTTAACAAAATTATTTTGTTTTTATACTTTCTTCTTAATATGGTCAAGCAAACCGCCGTCATTGATAATCTCCAAAGCAAAATCCGGCAGCGGCTCAAAATCTATCTTTTTATTCTGCGTCTTATTATCGATCACTCCCGTTTTGAAATCAATTTCGATCTCATCACCGTCATTGATAACTTCCGGCGCATTGGGCAGTTCTATAACATAGAACCCGCAGTTTATGCAGTTGCGATAAAATATCCTGGCATAAGACTGTGCGATAATAGCGCCAAGTTTGGCACCCTGGATCGCCCACACCGCATGCTCACGCGAAGAACCGCATCCAAAATCATCACCGGCAACTACAACATCGCCCGCCGAAGCCTTCGCCATAAAATCAGAATCCAGATCTTCCATGCAATGCGTCGCCAACTCCGCAACATCATCAGTATTCAAATACCTCGCCGGAATTATTTCATCTGTGTTAATATGATCTCTCTTATACACATGTGCTTTAGGCATGTTCTCTCCTTAACTTAACCGCGGATTTCGCTGATTCCGCAGATTTGTTTCAATTAATCTTTTAAATTCTAAAGACTTCGAACCAAAATTGAAAAGCAAACCAATTTCATGTTTTGTTGCTTTTAAATAATTGATAGTTTGTGCTATCTCAATTTCGGTCAATGTCTTAATTGCTTTTAATTCAACAATAACTTTATCTTCAACAATGATATCACAAATAAAGTTTTTAATTATTTTATCCTTATAGAAAATATTGATCGGTTTTTGTCTCTCGAAATCTATATTGTTCAAAGATAACTCGTAAGCAAAAGCTTCTTCGTAAACACTCTCCAAAAATCCAGAACCAAGATGACGGTGTATTTCCATTGCAACACCAATAACTTTGCCAGTTAACTCAGCATATTTAAAATTATTTTTTATAATCTGCGTCATCTGCGTAATCAGTGGTTATATTTGTAACTATTTTTTATAATCTGTGTCATCAGCGTAATCTGTGGTTACTTGTTTATAAATATTTCCTCGGATCGGTCAATTTCCCTTCAACTGCACTTGCCGCCGCGGTCGCAGGGCTTGCCAGGTAAACTTCGCTTTTGGGATGTCCCATCCTGCCGACAAAGTTCCTGTTCGTCGTGCTAATGCATCTCTCGCCCTCAGCCAATATTCCCATGAATCCGCCAAGACACGCACCGCAAGTCGGAGCCGATACCACGCAGTCAGCTTCATAGAAAATGTCCGCAATTCCTTCATCGATACACTGTTTCCATATCTTCGGCGTAGCCGGCACAACGATCGTCCTGCACGCCACCTTCTTGCCTTTCATTATCTTCGCAGCGATACGCAAATCCTCAATTCGTCCATTCGTACAAGAACCGATATAAGCCTGGTCCATCTCCAAACCTTCACACTGGCCGATCTCTTTACCGTTACTGGGCAAATGCGGAAACGCAACCATCGGCTCAAGCTTCGAACAATCGAACTCTTCAACCTGGCAGTAACCCGCATCATCATCGGATTCATAAACAGTATAATGCTCACCTTCCTTCAGATGATCATCTAAATACGCTTTAGTAACTTTATCAAAACCGATTATTCCGCTCTTACCGCCTGCCTCGATCGCCATATTCGTTATCGTCATCCGCGCTTCCATCGTCAAATCTTCCAGCGTATCGCCCACAAACTCCATAGCCTTATAAAGCGCACCATCTGTACCGATCCGAGCGATAACAGCAAGTATAATATCCTTGCTGTAAACGCCATGGCTCAGCTTGCCGTTCAAAACAAACTTGATCGATTCAGGTATCCTGAACCAAAGCTCACCGGTAGCGATACCAGCCGCCAGATCGGTCGAACCAACGCCTGTACTAAACGCCGCAAAAGCGCCATAAGTACAAGTATGCGAATCACCGCCGATAGTAACCGTTCCCGGCTTGATATGTCCCTGCTCCGGCAGCAGTGCATGACAAACACCCGCACGGCCAACCTTATAATAATTCTTCAAGCCCTTTTCCTTGGCCCACGTATCAAGCCGCTTATGCAGCTGCGCACTTTTAATATCCTTGGCTGGCTGAAAATGGTCAGGCGTAACGATAATCTTCTCCGTATCAAAAACCTTATCGATCCCTTTCTCTTTAAGCATCGAAATCGCCGGAGGCGTCGTTACATCATGACACATTATCCTGTCAAGCTTAGCATTTATCAATTGACCCGGCTTGACAGATTCCAAACCAGCCGCATGGGCCAAAATCTTTTCCGTTATTGTCATTGGCATTGTTGTTCCCTTTGAAAACTTACTTATTCCATTTCTGTTTTTTCTTCACTACTTACCGCTCGCTGAGCCAGCATTCTATTGATCGCATCAACAAAAGCCTTCGCCGATGCCTCAATAATATCTGTACTCACACCACGACCGGTAAACCTCGTATTCGAATCATCGATTATCTTCACAATCGCTTCACCAAGAGCTTCCTTGCCGCCGGTTACCGCCTTGATCGAATAATTTTCCAGCTTCGGATTCTCACCGGTCGCCTGTCTTATCGCCTCATAAGCCGCATCGATCGGACCATCTCCACACGCCGCAGCCTGACTTACTTTATCCTTGCTCTTGATCTTCACACTAGCCGTCGGCAGCGTTCCCGTCCCGCAAGCCACATGAAGATACTGCAACTCGAACACATGTTCGGTCGTGCGAATCTCGTCACCAATAATCGCCGCAAGGTCCTCATCGAACACTTCCTTTTTCTTATCCGCCACTTCCAGAAATCTCTGGTAAACCTGCTCAAGCTCATCCTTTGTCAGCTCATATCCCAGCTCTTCAAGACGATGTTTTACACCAGCCCGGCCTGTCCTTGCCGTCAAAACCACCTGGCTCTTGGGCGAACCGACATCCTCGGGCTTGATTATCTCGTATGTCAGCGGATTCTTAATAAACCCGTCAACATGTATCCCGCTGCTGTGAGCAAATGCGTTCGCGCCCACAATCGCCTTATTCGCTGGCACCGGCATACCAAGCATCTCTGCCACCATCCGGCTCGTACGGAAAAATTCCTTCGCATTGATCGTCGTATCTATATCAAAAAAATCCTGCCGAGTCCGAAGCGCCATCACAATCTCTTCCAGCGACGCATTACCCGCCCGCTCACCGATACCGTTGATCGTACCTTCAACCTGCCGGGCACCATTTTTAACACCCGCCAGCGAATTGGCCACACTCATTCCCAGATCATCATGGCAATGCACAGAGAAAACCGCTTTACCGGAATTTGGCACACTTTTGATAATCTCATTGATCAATGACCCGAACTGCTCCGGTATCGAATACCCTGTAGTATCAGGCACATTAATCGTAGTCGCGCCCGCTTCGATAACCGCTTCGATCAGCTTGAAAAGATATTCCTTATCCGCTCGCCCGCTGTCTTCGCAGTAAAACTCAATATCATTCGTATAATTTTTTGCATGCTTAACAGCTTCAACCCCCATCTCAAGCGCCCGCTGCTTTTTCTCCTCAAGCGTCTTACCGTACTTATCATCCCGGAACTTGCTGGCAATATGAATATCGCTGATGCCAAGACCCGTATGAATACGCCGCTTTTCAGCAGGCTCAAGCGCCTTACCCGCCGCATCGATATCTTTTATCACCGCGCGGGTCAGCCCGCAAATGGTAGGGCCCTTAACCTCTTTCGCTATCAGATTAACCGACTGGAAATCCAGCGGCGAACTTATCGGGAATCCCGCTTCGATAACATCAACGCCCAAACGCCCCAGCTGAACAGCTATTTCGAGTTTTTCCCGAACGCCAAGCCGTGTACCAGCCGCTTGTTCACCGTCACGCAGAGTTGTATCAAATACTATCACTTTTTCAGAAGACATATTATGCTCCTATCTAAACTTTTAAAGAATAACGGATTATGCACGAAATCGGCGCATAAATCCAGAATAAAAACGGTTTTTGGGGTATGTTTATAAATGAAATGCGCCTACAGGCGCAATAGAAGTGCTGCCAGTATTAAGCTGGTATTGTTTCTTGCCGCAAATTGTGCTCTAAATTCAGCCATCAAAAGCAATTATACCGCTAAAATAGCAAGTTTCAAGACTCACTTTCAATTTTTTTGATTCTCTCCAGCTGTTCCACTGCAAGAAGATCATGGGGTCGTTTCATCACTTTTTTTGAATCAATCAAGGCATCAATCGTTAATGCATTGAAAATGGTTCCTTCTACTTCGATTTTTCTGCTTCTACCGAAAACTTGGTCGAAATTACCAATCCCCTCAACGTATGATAAACAGTCCAACTGCCCCCAATCTGTTTGTAAATATAGATTTTTAAACTCTTTACAATTTTCCCGATCAAGTGATAACGGTTTTTTCTTAACCGTCATTCTATGAAATGGATTCAAATCTGAAATCCCAGATTGCAGCTTCATTAGGTTATCCTGTGAAAAATCACAGCATATATCGATATCTTGAGTTACATAAGTGCAGCCGTAAAGAATCCCTGCGAAACCGCCAATCATTACGAATTTCACATCTGCTGTGGCTAATCTTTCCACCAATTTGAAAAAGCTGTCATTCATAACTTCTTGGCTTTTCTGAGTTTATTTGCCAAATCCAGGGCTCCCTGGTGTTTGCATATACGTTGATAAACTGTCAGTTTAAGATTATCTTTCAACGACTGAACATCAAAATCAGAAACATCTTTATCCTTTATCTGCTTGTCAATTTCTCTGCCGTTATTTTCCATAATCGATATCTTAACTTCCAGCCACCTTAAATTCAAGCCTTAGGTGCATATCTGATAAGGCGGCAAAAAAGTTTGGATATCAATGAACAAAGAAGTTTTTTTTGCATATAGACAGTGTAAATGAAATTTTTTCATACACTCCTCCGGGCGACTGGTTCAGAAAATGAGCTAGTCGCTTTTTTTTATGCTAAAGGCCCTGCCCAACTTTGCTTTATCAGGATAAGGCTTTGGCAGACTAATTACTTCTAATACTCACTGCAAAAAGTTCTGTAATTTTATCATTCAGCTGTTGTACCGAATAGGGTTTAACTAGATAGCCCTCACAGCCTTTGCTGAAAGAAGACATGATCGCCTTGCTTTCATTAAGGGCTGTGGTCATGATTATCTTCGCCCCATCACCATAGTTAATATTTTTAAGCTTTTCAGCTTCTCTTATAGCTTCAAGAGCCATTAAGCCATCCATTAATGGCATTTTAATGTCTAAAAGCACTAAATCAAACGGCTTGTTAACATTTAATGCGTTGCAAACCATCTTAAATGCTTCAAATCCATTTGTTGCAGTTTCACAATCAAAGATTTTGCCAAGCAGTTTCATGTCCCTTGTCCTGCAAATCTCATTGTCATCAACTATAAGTGCTCGAGCTTTATCATTCATTTTGCAATTCCTTAAGTAGAAGTAGTCTATACTTAGATTTCAAGGCTTGAATAGTCATAGTTTACCAAAACTTTTATCAAGCAGTATATTAGCACGATTGCCAACTTTGTTTTATTTTCGGCAAAAAATTCTGATGACATTAGCTATTAAAAAAGTAAAAATTAAATTTCACATCTTTCAATGGCATCTTGTTTTGCATTGGGAATTTCAAAAATTCAAGGCTTAGGTGCATATCTGATAACTTCAATATTCTCGATCGTAACCATCCCCTCAATCAGCATCTCATCCAATTTCGGCAATATCCTTTTAATATCATCTCGCGTATCAGCCACTTCAACGATAATAGGTAAATTTTTCGAAAGTCGAAGAATCTTGCTCGAATGAAGATGAGTTTTCGCACCAAACCCCAAAATCCCCCGATAAACCGTACATCCTGCCATCTTTTCCCTCCGAAAAAGCTCCGTCAAAGCCTCATAAAGCGGACGATGCTCATATTTGTCATTTTCGCTTATATATATCCGCATTAATGTCTGCTGGCCTTTGAATCTCTCCACTTTAACCTCCAAACATCATTTTTGATATTGTTATGTCCATTACAGTCGTAAAAGTCCGATAAACAGATTCGCGCCAATATTTGCCAATGCTATATTATAGGACGAACTTGCCAGATGTTTTAACCTTTCATAGCTAAATGTCGAAAAGTTGTCAATCCCCCCCCCAAAAAAAAATCCAAATCCTATCTCTATCGGAACACGCCATACTCCAGGGATCAAAGTCGTTAAACGCGACGTTTTTCATCATAATAAATTTATTCGGCGCTTTTTTACTCCACCCTGCAATAATGATTGAAATCCAATCCCTGTTTTTGTAAAATACTGCTTTTAAATGCTTTAGCGGGTTTCGATGAGATTTTTGAAAATATTTAAGGTAAGCTTCAACTCTTCTGCCAACCAAAGGCTGACCTCTTTGGCGATTTTCGCCGCAATAGCCGGTGGTTTTACCTTTTTAGCATCCATAAACGCAGGATGGATAAAGGCTTACCAGTTTTTTAACCCATGCGGATTCAAACAGAAATACAACATATCCTGCCCCACATGCGGTTTTACGCACTCCGCCCTGGCATTTG
>CAZITB010000116.1:0-7988 GCA_964542055.1 uncultured Candidatus Kuenenia sp. | reverse complement strand
ACTCCGGCGGATGTTTTGAGTGCGATAATTGCCGATGAGCTTGCGATTGGAGTGGCAAATAATAAAACTACAAGCGTGAGAGTGATACCTGTTCCGGGCAAAAAAGCAGGGCAGATGGTGCATTTTGGCGGCTTGCTCGGGTCGGCTCCGATAATGAAAGTATCGAAACTTGCAAGCCCGGCTTTTATACACAGGATGGGCAGGATACCGGCACCGATTAAATCTTTGCGAAACTAATTTTCGGGAGAGTAAGATGTTTAATGTTATCGAGCAGCCCTGGTTACTTTTAACGATTGCTGTGGTTGTATTTTTGATCCAAAGAATACTAAGATCGATAAATCCTGTGAAGTATTCCAATGTTTATCTTTTGGTACCGCTTGCAATTGCGGGGTCGGCGTTTCTGGTCGATTACCTATTCGAAACTGACCAGGAAAAGTTGAATAGTCTGGTTAAAGTTCTGAAAAGAGCGGTAGTTAATGAAGATGAAATTGCATTCGAGCAGAGAATGTCTCCGGATTATTCAGACGATTATCATCGGAACAGGCAAATGGCAATCAGGCATTTGAGAAGATTGTTCGAGATTGCCCCGGTAAAAGCGGCTCTGGTAGGCGAGAAAAATTTGAGTATGGAAGCTGATACAGCTACTATAAAAATGAAAATCGGAATGATGTTTGAAGATCACGCGCCTATTTCTTCTGCGACTGTTTCATTTAGCGTTTTCGCAAGGAAAAATCCAGATGGAAAATGGCTGATCACTTCAACGGAACTTCATGAATTAAATAAACAGCCTGTCAGTTGGGGCCAGTTGCCTTAATTAGCAAACCGCGCTTGGACTTTTACGGTTTTCGAAGATTCTCTCGATCTTTTCAAGCAGTTCACTTAAGTCGAAAGGTTTTACGATATAGTCTTCGATTCCACATGCATTTGCACGAACAATGTCTTCGGTCTGACTTCGGGCAGTAAGCATAATTACAGCAATTTCTCTGCCGTTGGGGTCATTTCGAAGTGTTTCAAGCATTTCAAGACCGTCCATTACAGGCATGATAACATCAAGAAGAATTATGTCGGGTTGATTCTCCAGTGCACACTCAACGCCTTCTTTGCCGTTAGTAGCAGTGATAACTCTGAAATCGTTAAGTTCAAGCCTGTCCTTTAATGTCTGTACAATGTTCGGCTCATCATCAACCACCAAAACGGTGCGGCCATTTGATTTCTTTTTTAAACCGAAAAACTCAAACATTTTAATCTCCATTCGTTAAATTTCATTTCACGTTTTATATCGTCCCAGTTAGAGAGGGGGATAACTAAAAAGGTTTTATTTATTTAAATTCTAATAAATATCCGCAACATACCCAAAAAATTATCAAAAAGAGCGGTTTATAGGACCATGGAATAAAAAAAAGCATACAGCAAGTATGCTTTTGTCAAGTTTTAGAAGTGGAAAAGTTTTACTGGATGAACTTCGATAATATTTTTGAAACGACTTGAGGGTTTGCTTTGCCTTGTGATTTTTTCATTATCTGGCCCATTAAAAAGCCTTTAGCCTTTTTGCCTTTTTTAGGGTCTTTTGCATCATCGACGGCCTGGCTGTTTTCGGAAATAACAGTTTTGACCAATTCTTCGAGTTCTCCCATGTCGCTTTTCTGGATAAGGTCTTTTTCGGTTGCTATCTGGTCGGGATTTTTGCCGGTTCTGGTCATTTCCTCTAGAATAGTCTCGCCTGCGTTTGCGCTGATATCGCCTTTTTCAACCATTTTGGCTAATTGCGCAATCTGTTCAGGCGAAAAGCCGAGCTGGTCTATCTTGCAATTTTTTTCGTTAGCCAGTTTTAAACCGGTTTGGGTGATCAAATTACAAACGCGTTTGGGGTCTGCGCCGGTTTTGACGGCACTATCAAAAAAGTCACTCAATGATTTTTCATCTGTCAAAACTCCCGCATCGTAATTGCTTAACGCGTAATCTTTAACGAATCTTTTGCGTTTTTCTATAGGAAGCTCAACCATTTTTGAGCGTATTTCATCGAGCATTTGATCTGTCCAGACTACCGGCACAAGGTCGGGATCGGGGAAATATTTATAGTCATGGGCCTCCTCTTTTTCCCGCTGCAACACAGTTGCCTGGTTTACATCATCCCAGCCGCGAGTCGATTTGTTGCCCATTTTCATTGTGACTCCGTTTTCCAGAAATTCATCCAACTGCCGCTGGACTTCATATTGGACACTTTTTTCCAAGACACGGAAACTGTTGAGGTTTTTAACTTCGACTATCGGGGTTTTGTATTGCTGACCATCTTTTGTGATAATGAGGTTTATATTTGGCTCAAAACGCATGTGGCCTTTTTGCATGTCGGCTTCTGAAACGCCCAGATAGCGGACGATACGCTGAAGCTCGATGGCAAGTGCTTTAACTTCTTCGGCGCTGTTCATGTCCGGTTCAGTTACAATTTCGAGCAGGGGGGTTCCTGCCCTGTTTAGGTCAACCTGTGAATAGTTTCCGCTGGCATGAGAATTTTTCCCGGCATCTTCTTCGAGGTGTGCACGTGTTATTCTTATATTTTTAGTATCGCCATTTTCCAGCGGAATTTCTATGTATCCATTATTACTTATAGGCAGGTCGTACTGGCTGATCTGATAACCTTTCGGGAGGTCGGGGTAGTAATAATTTTTTCGGTCCCATTTGGTGAATTTTGGTATTTCGAGATTTAATGCCATCGCTGCTAAAACAGCATATTCAAGTGCCTGTTTATTCATGACAGGAAGTGTGCCGGGCATAGCCATACATACCGGGCAAACTCTGCTGTTGGGCTGCTGGCCAAAAGACAATTCGCAAGGGCAGAACATTTTTGTCTTTGTGGACAATTGAACATGTATTTCTAAACCGACAATTATTTTGTATTTTATATCACTCATTTTAAACCTGGTTTTTTAATATGTCCGGCAGCTTATAGAAATTTGTCTGTTTTTCGTACATTGCCGCTATCTTTAGTAGTTTGTGTTCGGTGAAAGGTTCTGAAAAAATCTGCAGTCCGATAGGCAATCCGTTTGAATCGAATCCGCAAGGAATGCTTATTCCCGGTACTCCGGCGAGATTGGCAGCGATTGTATATATATCAGATAGGTACATTTGAAGGGGGTCATCAGTTTTTTCGCCGATTTTGAATGCGGTCGTAGGTGCAACGGGCATCATAATGCAATCACATTTTTCGAAAGCCTTGGTATAGTCGGTGCGAATCAGGTTACGAACTTTTAAGGCCTTTAGATAGTAAGCGTCATAATATCCGCTTGAAAGCACATAGGTGCCGAGCATGATCCTGCGCTGAACTTCTTGGCCGAAACCTTCTGCACGTGACTTGCAATACATATCAATAAGCTCATCTGCGTCAGGGCTTCTGTGGCCGTAATGGACGCCATCGTAGCGGGCTAAATTGCTGGTGGCTTCGGCGGTGGCGACGATATAATATGTAGCGATTGAATAGTCGAAATGGGGCATATCGATTTCTATAACTTCAGCACCCATACTTTCATAAACGGCAATCGCGTCTTTGACGGCACCGCAGACCTCCTGGCTCGCACTTTCATTGAACTTTGTAACTATTCCGATTTTAAGCTTGTCTATGCCTTTGCAAAGGTCGCTGGTATAATCTGGTACAGGTGCTAATTTTTGGGAGACGCTGGTCGAATCATTTGGGTCATGGCCGGCGATAACATTCATCATTGCACCTGCGTCGCCAACAGAGCGTGTAAAGGGTCCTATCTGGTCCAGGCTGGAACCATAGGCCACAAGGCCATACCTCGATACTCTGCCATAAGTGGGTTTTAATCCGACGACTCCGCAGAAACTTGCAGGCTGACGAATCGAACCACCTGTATCTGAGCCTAATGAAGCATAACAAAGTCTTGCAGCTACTGATGCTGCCGAACCGCCGCTGCTGCCGCCTGGAACTCTTTGGGTATCCCATGGGTTTTTTGTTTGCTGAAGCCCGCTGTTTTCGGTACTTGATCCCATGGCGAATTCGTCGAGATTGGTTTTTCCCATAATCACAGCGTCGGCCTGGATCAATCTATTAACAACAGTTGCGTTATATGGACTTTCGAAGTTTGCCAGCATTTTAGAGGCACATGTTGTTTTGCCAAAAGCTGTGCACATGTTGTCTTTTATGCTTACTGGAACGCCTGCCAAAGGTCCGACAGGTTCGCCATTTTCAATTTTCGCATCGATTTTTTTAGCTTGTTTGAGTGCAAGTTCACCCATTTGGCTAATATAAATGCCAAGTTGGCTGTCGTATCTGTCAATTGCCTCCAGCGTGGCTTGGGCTGCCTCAATGCTTTTGATTTGTTTGTCAGCAATGGCCCTGGCTAATTCGGCGGCTCCTAGATTCAGTATATCATTCATTTGTTAATCCTGGACTTAAGCTGTAACTTCGTCAATTATCTTGGGAACAATGAAGTGATTGTCATCTCTTTCGGGTGCATTGGTCAGAACTTTGTCAGTTCCAAGCGACTGCTGGATATTATCTTCCCTCATTACATTTTGGACAGGAAGGCAGTGGGCAAGAGGTTCGATATCAGCGGTATCAAGTTCGTTAAGTTTATTTACATAATCTAAAATAGAATTCAGCTGAGATGCAAGTTTATGCACCTGCTGATCAGAAACCTCGAGCCTGGAAAGTTTGGCCACTTTTCTTACCGTTATTTCATCGATTTTGTCAGACATTTTTATTTACCTCATAAAAAAACGAGGCTATATTATAGCCTCGTTCGATTTAAAAACACGTTAAAAATTTCATAAAATATGGGGCTTATACTTTTGCCTCCGAGGAATAACTTCGCTTTTGAGGCTTAGTTACCAGTCCCATTTTGATCGCTTTTGTTGAAACTTTGATCTTTACAACTTTTCCGTCAATGACTGCTCGAACTTTCTGAATATTCGGTTTGAATTTGCGTTTTGTTATACCTGTAGTTTTTCTACCAACACCACCAAGGTACTTCGCTTTACCACGTCTAGCAAGGCTGCGACCTGCGGAGGTCTTTTTTCCAAGAAAATGACATTCGCGACTCATATTATAACTCCTATACTGTTAGCGTCTAAAAATTTAGAATACTTAAATATATATAATAACTTCGTAAAATCAAGCATATTTTTGTTAAAAAATGTCAAAAAACCATTCAAATAACCAATAAATACTCTAATTGTCTTTTATTTTTGGCGAAATTCCTTATAATTTCAATTTTTCAAGAGTACTTATGCGAGCTTTAATCCAAAGAGTAACACAGGCAAAAGTGGAAGTAAATCAGGAGATAATATCCGAGATCGGATCCGGTTTGCTGGTTTACCTGGGAGTTTCCTGCGAGGATAATCATCAAGATGCCGGGTATATAGCTGATAAAATCTCTAATTTAAGGATCTTCAGCGATAAAAAGGATAAATTGAACCTGAGTGTTGAAGATATCAAGGGGCAAGTTTTAATTGTCAGCCAGTTTACCCTGCTTGGGGACTGCAGGAAAGGTCGAAGACCAAGTTTTACCCAGGCGGCATCTCCGGAGTCAGCTTTAGAGCTATATGAAAAAGTAATCGAACTTGTTAGATCACGTTCTATTGAAGTTGCCAGTGGAAAATTCCGGGCTGATATGAAAATTTTTTCTGTAAATGACGGGCCAGTAACACTGTTAATTGACAGTAAAAGGCTTTTTTAAGGGCATTGCCGATAAAAAAGGTAAGATAGGCAAATTAAGTAATCTTTTGTGCAGGGAAAGTTTTTTTTTGTCTATATAATTTGTTGCTACCTTTTGTATATAAAGCTATAATTATAGATAATGAAGAAAGAAAAGCTTTTTTAAGACTGGAGATATGCAATGAAGAAAAATAAAATCGCTTATATAGTTTTTGCAGCAATGTTTAGTTGTTCTTGTTTTGCGGGGTTTTCTATAAAAGATAATGATGTTAAAATAGATCCTGTTTCAAGGATCGCTAATTTTGTAGTTACTTTCAACCGCCAACCGGACTTTTTAACTTTGACCAATTCGGGTTACCCGGTTGACTCCTTTCAATATTATATAATTGATGAGGTTTCCCAATCTTTTCCAGGCATTTTAAATTGCAATACAGTTATCAGAGGCGATGAAATTCATTCGCAAAACGGTGTAGTTATTCGAGACATTTTCAGCTATGGACCAAGTGAACCGGGTTCGGGCGGGTTTGGGCCGATTCAAAATATTGTTGATTACCAGTTAAATCAAACAGCTCTGGAATTTTCAGTCGGTTTCGATGAATTAGGGTGTCCTGATGGTGTGTTTAGCTATAATTTGATTCTTACCGAAAACGGGTCGGTCTCCGATTCCGTTTTTGTCAGCGATATCTTTGCAGTGCCAACCCCATCGGCTTTGATTCTGGGCTTGATTGGTATCTCAGGTATAATTTTCAAGAAAAATAAAAAAGATTGATTTTCTTGAATATTAGATCTTTTTCTAATAAGATCACCATCCATGACAAGCGATGTAAAAAAGGAAATTGAACAACTTCGCCAGCAAATAAATGAACATGATTACCGTTATTATGTTCTAAATAGCCCTACAGTTTCTGACGCGCAGTATGATGAACTGTTTGCAAAGTTGAAAGCACTTGAAAATGAACATCCGGAACTGATAACTGCCGACAGTCCCACTCAGCGAGTTTCTGGTCAGCCAATCGAAAGTTTTCATACGGTTGAGCATGCCGTGCCAATGTTGAGCATAGATAATACCTATAGCGAACAGGAGCTGCGTGAATTTGATAGAAGAGTCAGCAAAAGGCTTGGGGATGAAAGTTATGTTTACACGGTTGAGCCTAAAATTGATGGACTGGCGATAAACTTACGCTACGAAAACGGCAAGCTTGTTTTAGGGGCTACAAGAGGCGATGGAAAAAAGGGTGATGATGTAACAAACAATATACGCACCATCAAAGCCATACCGCTGCATTTGAAAGGGTCGGATGTTCCAGAAGTTTTAGAAGTCAGGGGTGAAGTTTTCATGCCGAACAAAGCTTTTATGGAACTTAACGTGCAAAAACAACGGGAGGGTGAACCTGAATTCGCAAATCCAAGGAATGCAGCTGCGGGTTCTCTCAAGCTTTTGGATGCCAGGATAACCGCTAAAAGAAAATTATCATTCCTGGCGTATGGACTGGGCGAAACGAGCCAAGATATTGGCGATGGTCATTATGAAAGCATGATGAAATTGAAAGAATTTGGATTGGCGGTCGAAAAAACCAACAAAGCCGATGATATTGAGGCCGTAATTGGGATTTGCAATTCTTTTGCCCAGGAACGTAACAGCCTTGGTTTTTTGATCGATGGAATGGTTATTAAAGTAGATGACTTTGAACAACGTGAGGTTCTCGGTTATACCGGCAGGGCACCCAGGTGGTGCATGGCATATAAATTTGCAGCTGAGCAGGCTGAAACAATTGTTGATTCGGTGGATTTTCAGGTTGGTAAAACCGGTATTGTAACTCCTGTTGCAAATTTGAAACCGGTGAAGTTGGCCGGTACCACAGTCAAGCGCGCAAGTTTGCATAACTTTGATGAAGTTGATCGTTTGGGAGTAGGTGTTGGCGATACAGTTATAGTTGAAAAAGCCGGGGAAATTATCCCCCAGATCGTAAGTGTTAAGCAGAAACCGCTTGTCAGTCAGGAAATCGAAAGACCTAAAAACTGCCCTGTTTGCGGTGACGAAATCAAACAAGACCCCAATGGTGTTTACTTGAGATGCCATAATATCAGCTGTCCAGCTGTTATACGGGAGAAGTTGATATATTTCGTCGGTAAAGGACAGATGGATATTTCTACATTAGGACCGGCATTGATAGATCAGCTGTTGAGTAAAAAGTTAATAAATAATTTTTCGGATTTGTATAAACTTGAATTTCATCAGTTGGCTGATTTGGAAAGAATGGGGGATAAATCGGCTGAGAAAGTTCTTGAAGGGATTGAAAAAAGCAAAAACCAATCG
>CAZITB010000115.1:0-8142 GCA_964542055.1 uncultured Candidatus Kuenenia sp. | reverse complement strand
TCAGTTGTATAAGACTTTACTTTTCGAATGCCTTGTATTATATCTTCCAATCGCTGAGAACCACATTCACGTTCTATGCACAACGCGCCTTTGTAATTTATATCTTTTAATTTCTGTAAAAATAGCTGATCATTTACCTGGCCATGGCCCCAGGGGACTTCTGTTCCCCAGGTATTCGGTTGAGACGATGCAATAGCATCTTTAATATGAATGTGCCTGATCCATTTCTTCAATTTATTCAAAGATTCGATCGGCTGTCCTTTGCCGTAGAGAATCATATTGGCAGGATCAAGGTTAATTCCAATGGCCGGATGATCGACTAATTCAATAAACTTTGCTAATTGGTCGGCAGTTTCCTGTCCAGTTTCCATAAGCAAGATGACATTTTTAGAGCCGGCGTAATCAGCTAAAATTTTTACTTTTTGAATAAGACTGTTATTTTCGCCTAAGAAGCCGAAATGAAAAGATAAATATTTCACAGATAGCCCAGAGAGAGTATCAATTGCGTTAAATATCTTTTGCTTGTTTTGCGGCCAATTTTCATCCGGCAAGATGCCGCCAGATTGCTTTATAGTATCAAGAGTTGAATAATCTTCCTGATCAAAACTTACCATTCCACAACTTACACTCCAGCCTTGATCAATAACTGATTTTATGAAATTAAGATTTTCCATGCCCAATTCCGGTCGGATATGCAAATGCATCGTTGAAATTCCGGTTTGTTCCTTGATCTGTGCCAGCGATTCAATATCATTGCCCGCAGACCAACTGCATACGCCAATTTTCCAGGCAGGCGAACAATTCATTATAAGCTAACCTTTTCTTTTGTATCCGCAGATTTCTTTTCAGCTTCTATTAATTGAACTGAATTCAAGGATTGCTCAGGAGTTATAATCTGCTGTACTTTCTGGCCTGAAACTGATTTGATAAAATGGACAAGTTCATGCATCCAACCATCGCCGGTTTCAATTTCAGGATTAATAACATCTCCGCTATCAGGACAGATTTTAAAAGTGGGATCTCTTGTGATGTCAAAACAAACAACTGCCTTTTCTAAAACTATTTCAAAACTCATCTGGAAACCGAAAGAGTTAGTCATTATCCAGCCACCTTCTGTGGTAATAACTTTTTGGTCGTTATAGTCATACTGGGTAACGGCATGGTCATAACCGCCGCTTGAATTTTTAACTGCTCGTGTTGAAACGGATTTGGGCATACCAAAAAGATATTGAACATAATCGGCATCATGAACATGAAGATCCAGCAATGCGCTGCCACTTCTCTTTTCATCAAGTATCCAATTATCCCACGCCCAGTTTGGCGTCATACTTAGTCGTCTAAATGTCGCAGATTTAACTTTACCATACTGACCCGAATCGACGATTTGCTTTGCTTTAGCGTATTCAGGCCAGAATCGGATGCAATGGCCGACTTGTAAAATCTTACCGTTTTTTTGAGCCACTTGAACCATGTCTTCACAATCTTTAGAATTTAAAGCCATCGGTTTTTCACACAAAACATTTATACCGGCATTTAGAGCTTTTATGGTATATTCCTTGTGGAGATATGTAGGCAAAGTAATCGAGACCGCATCCAAATTCGATTTGGCAAACATTTCTTCGGCGTTGGTGTATTTTTCAACGCTACTAAGATCAATAGTTTCTCCTGCATCACCAAAATTGCCCGCAGCACCCTTGCCGGAAAGTTTTTCATTATCGATATCACAGATTGCAACAACCTGTGAACCTTCGATTTTATTATAGTTGTTAAAATGGGTATTTCCCATAAAACCGAAACCTACAATTCCTACACGCAACATAATTAACCTTTCAATTTTCTATTTTATTTGAAGATTTTTTTCATTGCCTGGGCAGTTTTTTCAGGCCTGCCTGGCTGATACGGCAGCATTTCCGCTGTTACATAACCATCGTAATTGATCTGTGAAAGAGCATCTTTAACTGCTTCGAAATCAACATCTCCTTCAAGAAGGTCAACAAAACCTTCCGCAGTACCCGTGCTGAGCTTGAAATCCTTAATATGAACCCTTTTTATTCGACTGCCGAGGATTTTTATCCACTGATCCGGATAGCCTGTAAGAAGCACATTACCAACGTCAAAATAACTGCCAACTTTATCAGTGCCGAAACTATCTATTAAATCACGCATTTCAAGAGGACTAAGCAAAAACTTGTTCCATACGTTTTCAATGCAAATTGACACACCGGTCTTTTGAGCAGTTGGAACTAACTTAGCTAAAAAATCCCTCGCCCGGTCATAACAAACATCATAAGGTATTATCTCCGCGTCAGGCAAAAAGAAAACATCAACCGCTCCAGGAACCAGAAGGTAAGCATCTGAGCCAAGCCAACTGGTAATCTGCAAAGCCTTTTGTGTAAAATCAACCATTTTATCACGAACTGCCGGGTCATTGCTTGTTGGAGAACTGGCCCAGCTTTCTCCACTTGCCACGCTGGATATTTCGATGCCGATCTTTTTGGCTTGAGCAACTAACTGTTCACATTCGGCTTTAGATGTGTTCTCTGTCAGAACTCCCTGACTGGCGATACAAAACTCTATCGAATCAAAACCCAGTTCTTTAGCTTGTTTCATAGCTTCAATTACAGGCAAATCGGCCTCTAGGCCGCCTTTGAACATCCAATAACTTGCTCCGATTTTCATAATTGTTCCTTAAAATGAAATTATTCAGTGAATTTTATTAACAATTCTATCGAAGAATTCCCTTGACAACAATGGAATTAAGGAACAAAATAATGCATATAAGGAACTTGTTAATATCATTTTAAGAAAAAAAAATGGAATATCGCCCCGACAATACAATCAAAAAGGAATTTGCTGAAGGTGTTCCCGGTCACGTACTCAAAGCTAAATATTTTTATTTTGACGATTTAAGGCTAAGTGATTCTGACTTGACAATTGCTTGCGGAGGACATGAACATTGCGCATCTGATTTCAGCATCGACAGGAAAATGTTTCCATTTTACGTCATTATTTTTACAGTGGGCGGCAAGGGAATATTCAAGATCAAACAAACAAACTATCCGCTTAGCTATGGTTCTTTATTGGCTTTTAGCCCTGAAACACCTTACCAGTTAACAGCTGATCCCAAATCACCTATGGAACAGTTTTTTCTGCTTTTCAAAGGCAGTTTAGCCAATCAACTACTAGAAAAAAGTAAAATAGAACCAAAGGGAATCACCAAAGTTTCAAATCCTGAAGCAACCTTAAGCAATTTCAAACAGATTTTGCAGGTCGGACTTAATCGTACAAAATATGCACATCAAATCTGCTGCAATTACTTACGGGCAATTCTGCTGGAACAGGCAGACGACCGTCACGATAAATTCACTGAAAGCACTTCTTACGAAAATTTTCTAAGATGCAAAAACCATATCGAAAATAATTTTATCAGAATAAGTTCGTCAAATCAAATTGCCGATGAATGCAATTTGAACATTAGATACATCGCCAGGCTATTTAGAATGTATAATGAAATAAGGCCTTATGAATATCTTATGAATTTAAAGATGAACAAAGCCGCGAACTTACTTATTACAACAAACTTCAATGTCAACCAAATCGCTAAAATGACAGGCTTTGAAGATGCTTATAACTTTTCAAGAATTTTTAAGAAAAGATTCGAAGTTTCTCCAACAGAATATCGAAAAGCTTTTTTATAAATTTTTGATTTGCAAGATTGCTTATGCCAACTAAACTCATTGCACCAGGTGGTCAAAACCAGCCGGCTTCAAATCAAATTTCCCACCATCTTTGATCAACCACATTTTATCTCCTTCGATGATTCGACCTATAGCGGAAATCTTTACTTCCATATCCCAGGACTTCATCAGCTTCCCATACTCATCTTCACTTAAAGTAAACAAAAGTTCAAAATCCTCACCGTCATTTAATGCTGATTTTATTGGGTCACTGCTTTCTCTGGCCGCTTGCGAAACAGGTAGTTTGTCCGCATCAATCTCTGCGCCCGTTCCGCTGGCTTGGCATATCCGTTTTAAATCACGGCTTAAGCCATCACTTAGATCCATCATCGAATTAATTTTACAGATTTCAGTTAGCCGCAGGGCTTCATTCACTCTAGGAATGAAATCCAGATGCTTACCCGAAAGGCTTCCGCCCAGCTGACCAGTTACACAAATCACATCCCCAGCCTTGGCTGCATCTCTTCTCACAGGCGGTGAATTGCCAACTCTGCTGTTGATAGTAACCGATATCACAAACTTACCATTCCAGCTGGTTATGTCGCCACCGATCAACTCGCAATCGAACATTTCCCCAGCTCGATCTAGACCGGCATGAAGTTCTTTTAGATTTTCCCCATCAAGCCCTTTGGGCAGCGCAACGGCAACAACCGCACAAACCGGAATAGTTGCCATGGCCGCGCAATCGCTTAAACTTGCAGCCATCGCTTTATAACCCGCTTTCTCGATACCGCTTTTTTCCAGTTCGAAATGAACTCCATCAAGCAGCATATCCGTGGTTACCAGGAAACCTTCTCCTGCGAATTGTTCAAGCGAAACCATCGCCATATCATCCCCTATTCCGATAGGAAATCTACGGCTGTCCGCTTTCGACTGCTGTTTAAACCAACCGGTAATTTTATCTTCGCCATTTTCCATTAGCAGTATTCTAATTTTTGGATGTACAAATTGCCATGATTTTCTAAAAAAACCATGGAAACATTACTACTTTCAAATAAAATAAGTAAAAACACAATTAAAGGTAAAACATTCAAATGGAAACAAAACCCCAATTTGAGCAACTCTCAGAAAATAAGCTGCTGATCCATGCTCCCGCAAAGATAAACCTTTCACTTCTGATAGGCCCCAAGCGTTCGGATAACTACCACGAAGTCCATACTGTAATGGCAAAAATCAACCTCTATGACAATATTATACTTGAAAAAACGCCATTACCAAAAATCAAGCTAATCTGCAACGGTCCTTATGAGGCACCACAGACACCTGAAAACCTGGTATATAAAGCCGCTGCACTGCTTGGAATAACTAAAAATCTCAAGATCACATTAACTAAAAACATACCCGCGGCAGCTGGGCTGGCAGGCGGCTCATCGGATGCTGCTGCTACCTTGATGGGGCTCAATAGATTGTTCCAACTGAACCTAAATGATGACGCCCTGCGAACTTACGCAGCCAAGCTCGGCAGCGATATTGCCTTTTTCCTGGGAGGACCGCTGGCAATTTGCACCTCAAGAGGCGAAAAAATAGAAAATATTTCCACGAAATACGATTTTAACGCCCTGCTGCTGCTTCCTGATGTAAAGTCTTCTACTAAAGAGGTTTACGCCAATTTCCTTCCTGATTCCGATCAGTTTGAAGCTAAAAAAGCAGAAATAATTACCTATATTGACAAAAACAGGATTGATTTAATTACAAAAATGTGCGCTAATATGTTAGAAACCAGCTGTTTTAAGCTGAACCCTGAATTAGCTGATTTAAAAAATGATGTAGAGTCTTTTATAAACGGCAGCGTTTGTCTTAGCGGAAGTGGATCCGCTATCTACGTTGTTCCAGAAGATAACGAAATTATACAACTTAATAAACAAAAGAGACTTCTACAGCGTAATTTAAATACAAAGGTAATAATTGTCTCTAACAATCGATGGTAAACATTAAGAGAGGTAAATGCCATGGAAATCAGCGAAGTAAGGGTAAAACTGGTAAGCAACAAAGATGACCGGCTAAAAGCTTTCTGCTCGATGACCGTAGATAATTGTTTTGTCGTCCGCGACATCAAGATTATCGAAGGTACAGGCGGATATTTTGTAGCCATGCCCTCAAGGAAGATGAGCGATCATTGCGAAAAATGCGGTGGAAAAAATCATCTTCGTGCAAAGTACTGCAATAATTGCGGTGCACCGTTACTGGAAAATCGTGCACATAAAGATGCAAAAGGCAGGATGAAACTTCACGCAGATATCGCCCATCCAATCAACGCAGAATGTCGGGAAGAGATTCAAGAAAGCATAATTGAAGCTTTTGAAGAGGAACTCGAAAACTCCAAAAAGCCAGGCTATGTTCCTACAGAATTAGACGACATCAGCGAAGGCGACTAAATCTACTCTGTAAAAACTTTTTGTAGTAAATTGCACTTAACCGTAAAAGTACGGTCTCGTAGGTTTTCTAAATTCAAATTCTTGGTTGACATCTCTTTACTGCGCGCCTAAACTTGAATATATGAACGATCAGCAAAAACTAACTCTGTTTTCAATTGCCAAGCAAAACATAGTCGCCGCTGTAATGGGCGAAAAAATTCCCGAGCCAGAATCTGACGATCCCGAACTGAATGAAAACCGAGGCTGCTTCGTAACAATTAAAAATGGTTCCGAACTTCGCGGATGCATAGGACAATTCGTCGCCGACCGTCCCTTGTTCCAGATGGTTGCCGATATGGCGGTCTCCGCTTCGACGGGCGATCCCAGGTTTCGCAATAACCCGATCATCCCAGAAGAATTCGATCAACTCGAAATTGAAATTTCAGTCCTGTCACCGCTGGAAAGAACTGATGACCCGGCAGGTCTGAAACTGGGCGAACATGGCATTTACATTGTCCGCGGCTATCATTCAGGCTGTTTTCTGCCCCAGGTAGCCACCGAAACAGGCTGGACAGCCGATGAATTCCTTGCGAACTGCTGCTACCACAAAGCAGGCCTGCCACCGGACGCCTGGAAAGACAAGGAAACCGTAGTTTACCTCTTTACCTGCGAAATTTTCTCAAAACCCTTTCCCCAGATACACTGATCTTCTATTCAAACAGTCAAAATGCTTTTACTTCTGACTTAGATATTCTTCCTTAATTTTTTCTATTTGCAAAACCTGAACATCATCTGAAAAACGGGTCTTATTTTCATTCCACCAGTTCACCCACCACTTACCATCATGACTTTCATCATAAGGCACTCCTGTCAATCTATCCAAACCATGATAGCCAATAGCGTATTTCAAATGCCCGGTTTCATCTGCATCTATCGCAGCTATCAAATAAGGAACTGCTTTTTCCTCTTGCATATCAGATAATTTATCTGCCACAGAACCCCAATCCGGGTAACCAGTTTTGAGCTCTTCATATCGAGTTAAAGCCCAATATATCAAACCATCAACAGTATCAATATTAGCAGGATAATAGATGAAATCTTTTCCATGCTCTGTTTTTGGGTAATCAGGAATCTGAATTTTTTGTACTTGTTCTGGATATTCGGCTTTATTTTCATTCCACCACCTTCGCCACCAACCTCCATCGTGGAACGGACTGTATTCAACGCCAGTGATTTTGCCCAAACCGAAATATCCAACACCGTAAATAGTATCATAAGAATTGTCGGCATCGATCATTCCTATCATAACTGGAATTGCGAAAGCATATTTGGCACTGCCCAAATCCATTGCATAATCCCAAAGTTTTTTTGGCTGTTCACCACTTGTAAAACAAGTTACCATTTCTTTTAGAAATTTTTCATGGTGAATATTGCGGCTTGTTTGATTCTCTTTAAAAATATCTGATGGACTTTTGCCTTTATTTTTCTCATACCAGCTTTTATACTCTTGACCATAACCTGGAAACTTTTCACCTGAATAATCACTTACATATGTCAAAGCATAGGATACCACACCGCCGTGACTATCGCGTACTCCCATATCAAGAACCGCCAGTGTCTTTGGATGTTTGGCAAAATGAAATGCCTTTAATATACCAGTTCTAACTTTGTAGTTCTCGATATTTGGCCAAGCCATTTTAATCACTTCAAAGGCATAACTTTCCTCCAAAAGCTGCGGAATAACAACAAACGCAGCCTGCTTATGGTTTTCCAAAGAAGTTATTCGCTCAACCCAATCATCAAATTGCTTGTACTGCTTAACTTCTTTTTTTAGACTCCTGACTTCTGACTGCTCGCTGTTTTTTTCAACTTCAATCTCTACATCAGTTTCAGAATTCGGCTTGAGAGAGACGTTTTTAAAAGTAACTGTTTCCATCTTAGGGCGAATTTTGAACTGAAAGTTTACAATCTGAGCAAGACTCTTACTTTCAAAAATTGCCACATTGTTTATGTTGCCCATACTATTCGTTGCTTGGGTGATTTTAGCCGTG
>CAZITB010000114.1:0-8268 GCA_964542055.1 uncultured Candidatus Kuenenia sp. | reverse complement strand
ATTCTTAAAATTAGAGCCACGAACACTCGAGAATCAACCCCCACCGGACGCTTACGTAATATTCGACATCGAGCAATTCCTGACGCCTCTGCTCAAGCCATGTTGCCGTATCATTCTTATGACACTTGGGACAACTGCGATTCTTGCAGGAGTGGTAAGAATAATGCAGATGGCCGCATTTATCACATCGAAAAACATGGCCACCCATAACGTCAGTACGGCACTTGAGAATATCTGCAAATGCGAGATGCTGACTCGGCAACATTTTGCTGCCAAATTTGAGCAGATACTCATCGCCATAACGGCTCAAGACATCCGCTACTTCCAGCATGTCAAATCTCCGAACAAATCTCAGAGATCAGACATAAGGTCGTCAACAGTGTCGTGTAATTTCGTCATGGTTTTCTGTGTCAAATGGGTGTATATTACCGTGCTCTTAGGACTGCTGTGCCCGAGTATTCCCTGAATCACTCTGATATCCACACCACTTTCCAACAAATGGGTCGCATATGAATGGCGAAGACTATGGACGGTTGCATGCTTTGTAATACCACTCTCGCGAAGCACTTTCCTAAAACATAACTGCATAGCGGAAACGGATATGGGATTTGTCTTATGAACACTCGATGGAAACAACCAGGATTTCGAACGGCTTTTGATCCAGTATTTGCGCAGCAAATCTAACGTTCTGCGGGGAAGTGGTACATAACGATCTTTTCCACCTTTACTATTGCGTACCTCAATTACCATACGATCACTGTCAATATCACTATATATACCGGCCACTTGCTGTTGGCTTCATATTCCAGGGGTAGATGAATAGCAAACTCTGCAATTGCAGCACCTTCAAATCTTTTTAATTTTAACTTGTTCAAACCAGTTGCCAGATCAGGACAACTGCCGGACTCAAAATCTTTCTTAGCTTTGATCGCCGCCTCAAGAGCCGGCATAATGTTTTTCGACAGCACTTTTGACTTATTGGCAAGTTCCATGACATTATCAAAGTGTGATACCGCTACCCTAAATTAAGAGACTTTTTTGGCTGATTTGGCCGAATTAGGAGACTTTTTTGCCTCGAATTACGGTACTTTTTTGCGATTTAAGAGACTTTTTTTTGAGGTCCGAAACCAGCCAAAAGAAAAGCTGGCTGATGCCGGCTAAGCTGGATGGAAGATCGAAAGGAAAGAAATTTAAAAAACTATTCGGCGATAGGCGCCTAACAAGAAAGCGAGCCCAGGATGGATTGCCGGGCGATTCGACATCTCCGCCTTTGATCCATATATTTGCCGATACACCTTCTTGGAACATTGATTGACTGTTGGTCAGCCATACAAAATCTGACGGCGGCATTTGACGTACCAGGCTGCAAAGACCATTGAGTCTGGCAAAAGAATTACTGACAAACAACAGCCGGAAACCGTTAAGCCTGCGGTTCCAGAACTCTTCGTATCTTTTATAGCCGAGCCCGTCAAAATATGTGCCGTAATTTATTATCTTTTGGCGGATATCTTTGGAATGTCTTTTAGGACTGGCAAGACTTTCGCTGCTGCAGTCAACTTCCAGAAAAAACAGCAGGCTTTTGTTCTCGGCTGTGTCGGTTATCATGAAAACACCATCGGGAGTAAAAATGCTCTTGCCGGCAGAATCGGTTATAAAATAATGCCCGGATTCGCTCTGAGGCAAAAACGGTGAAGTCTCCGACAGAAAGTCAACACAGATGCGCTTGTGAATTCTTTGCAGATAGATTAAATGAGACCGGAACCAGTTTGTCAAAAGCTGATGATCGACAGTGAAAATATTATCTGCCAGGACTCTTTCTTTGGGAGTTTTTTTCGGAAGGATTCTCTGAGCTTTAAGCAAATCAAGACCCTGCAAACTGAGGCTAAATAATCTTTCAGGCCTTCCGCGATGTCGGCCCAGCTCATTTACCTGAGCAGCAATAAACCCTTTCTTTTCCAGAGATGCAAGTTTGCGTCTGAGGGCCTGTTTGTTCCTGTCCAAAATAACGGTTATCTGGTTAGCCGCCAGTATCCGGTACTCGGCGACAGTCTTGAGGATTTCGAGGTCTTTTTCTTTCAGCCTGGTTCGTAGCATAACAGTTTCCTTGATTTAAAGATTGATGCAAATTGCTTCTTTATAAAAAGCGGAAGATTATGGCCTCAGGTTTCACAGGTATTTCCCTCGGCTCTTGGAAGCTATAAAATCTCGGATCAAGTTCCGAAACTGTCGTAGATACTTAGAAGTGAAAATTATAGTAGCCGAAGTTCTGTGCGACCACGTGGAAGTTTGAGTCAATATTTTACACTCTATTGAACCAATTTGCTGGAAAGCAATACAAGTGCATCTTGAAAATGTTTGTCAAAAGCTTCCGGCGGCAGATTCTTATCAATTGTAATTTCGCTAATTATCTCATCAGAGCAATATTGCTTAATTGATGACATCAGCTTTTTCAATTCCGAAGAAAGCAGCAGAGATTCAATTTTTTGACCGGACAATTCGCTTAACCTTTTCCATAAAATTTCAACTGTTCTGAGTAAAGACGGCCAATTGATCCATTGTGGAGATTGACCTTGGGGCTTTAACAGCGTATCGAGGACACCGGGCTTTAACCTGTAAAACTTTTCTTTTTTGGAAGTTCTTGTCAGGATTACACCTGACAGTGCCATTTCAACAAGTGTTGTCTGTACTGTTTTTTGGTAATAGCTTATCTTCCGAGCAGCTTCGCTGGGATGAACCTCTTTTACAGATGCCAAAAGACACAAAATCTCAGCTCTTGCGTTAATACCGAGCAATGCCCGTAAACGAAGCAAAAGACAGGCCGGACTTTGCAAATCAAAAGCCTGGGAATAACCTCTTAATTTTATCTGCCCTCGTCGCAAGCCATGATTCAAAAATTCCGGATTAGCATTTTCATCATTTGGACAAGGCAGCGGATTTCCTTCTTTGTCGAAAAATAAAGGTTCTTTGTCTTTGAGATAATACTTTTTAGAAAGCCCTGACCATTTAAGTCTGTAACTTGCTTTTTTAGCAAGAAGTTCGGCGACAGCACTAAGCTGCGGCGCGCAGCTGAAATCATACTTCTTTTGTATCTGGCCCAGTCGTTGTACGTTTATAAACTGACCATTCTGAAACAACCAGTCAATGATCTCATCAAATAAGCGAGGTTCATACCGACAGAGACTTAACGAAAACAGCAACAATGCCTCGGGGTCAATGATTCTATTATCCGCCGTTTTGGTTGTGCCGGCAACTCCCAGGATATTCCATTGATGCCAGAGAAAATCAAATATCTTATCCTGGAATTGGTCTTTAGATTTTGTCAACCAGTCGTTCATAACCAAATTCCCTTAAAAACAATTGTATCGCTGAATGAAAACCTTCGGATGGATCATGCGTCTTAGCCCAACGAATAGCCTCAAGTAATTCCTCATCAGAAGGCGAAAGCTGCTTGAGGTCAGATGCGTGATAACTGCCGAACTGATCAATAGCGGCATACAGCTTGAAATGAATCTGGTCCAGTCGACCGGCCAAATAGACAGTCAGTTTTTCGCCCTGATAATCTTTTACTAATCTCTCTTTGAATCCATCAGGTAATCCTAACCTGAACAGGCCGCCATCACCACTGCTTGGGCCGTTGTTGAGCCAGTCATGGGGAAGATTCAGGGTGTCGGCAACTTCTTTTGCAGCAGCTAACAATTCTTCAGGCAGAGGAGCAGGATCTACTAACTGACTGTTGGAATTCATCAAGGCGACGATGTCTACATCCTTTGTGGTTCGCTGAACCAAGTGCATGGCATTTAGGGCCGAACCTCCACAGACCACGATTGAAAAACTGCCGCTTTCGTTCATTTTCAGCCTGCCGTCCAGTAACCGCAAAGCCTCTATTATTTTATCATATCCATAGTTCATATTTGTAATATCGGCAATAATAGCACTTATGTCAAGTGATATTATTGCTTTTGGGTTGTTTCGCGATGATTATTTGGGAATCTGCCTGTAAAAAGCACCAGAATCGCCATTTTCAGGCTGAAATCGCTGTTTCGGCATAAAAACTGTCGGCTACTTTAATCACTACAACAGTAATCGAATAATATCTGAAATTCAACTTGCCTTAATTTGTCATTGTCTTCAACAGTGGTAATTTAATGTACCTTGTCTATCGGGGGGCAGGGATCGGGACCATAACTGTCTTTATCTCTTATTCTGCCATCTCTGCCGTGGATGACCACTTCAGATTTTTGGTTTTTGGCAATCTCTCTGGCATTGTTTATTGCCTGTTTCTGAGTTTTATGGGTTGATGTCACAGGCGAGAATTACCAGCACCTTTAACGCCCCAGCCATTGTCAGTTTTTACAACATGTTGATTTTTGCCCATAACTTTTACTCCTTAAATTGTTACTTTTTCTAGTCTTTGTTTGCGTTGCTCCCAATCCGGCATCAGTATTGAAAGTAGCCTGTAAAACCTCGAATCATGTTTAGGATACTTTAAATGGCATATTTCATGCGTGATTACATAAGACGTATGCTGACTTAGCAAACTTGCAATACAAAAAGAGGATGAGAACTGGGCATTCCGCAGATTTCTTAAATTCTCTGATGAGCTTAGTGAAAAACAGATCGATAACCTTGTACATGAGATTGCAGATTACGTCGCTGCTGATATTGAATGTATCAGTTGCGGAAGATGCTGCAGACAGCTAAAACCAACTCTTACCACTAAAGATCAAGAACGTTTGGCGAAGAAACTCAATATTACAATCAATCAGTTACAGGGCAGATATCTCGAATATGTGCAAGATGACGACGAGCCTGCCTGCTGGCAGATGAAGAAAGTTCCATGTCCTTTCCAAAAAGATAAAAAGTGCACCGTTTATGAGGCTCGTCCCCAGAATTGCCGTGATTACCCATATCTTAAAAAACCAGGATTCAATACCCGGACAATGGCAATGCTTGAGCGTACACTCACCTGCCCGATTGTATTTGAGGTTATGTAAAAACTAAAAGAACGCCTAGCTTTTGATGCGGAGGATTTTGCCAGCAATGATTGGTAAGCATTTATATTAGCTATAGCCATCTTTGCGTTTCCGGTCTCCATATCTTGTTGAAATCTTCATTTTGTACTGTGGAAGTCAATACTGGCTGTATGAAGTTCTTAATCTCTACGGTAATATAGCCAAGATCTTTAGGGACATCAGAAACTTTAGATTTTCTGACAAATCCCCGCCACTGCTGCAGTTTTTCTTCATTTTGGAAATATCGTCCTGTAAAGATTGCGATATTTTCCGTAACTTCGGTTTCACGGCGATTGAAATTATTTATGATTGATCTTTGCAGGGACGCTCCATCAAATCTGAACCGCATTGACAGAACCCATATATCATAAATATCTTTCATTCTACTATTTAGAATATCGAGTTTTACCATCGCCTGTAATTTTTCTGCTATCATTGTTTCCTTGTTATAGCAGTCCAACTTCGGCTCAGATAAACCAAGTATTGTCGGATAGTCATATCTTTCCGGCCCAGGTGTAATAACATCCGAAAAACCAATATCAACTTGAACCCGTATCCTGGCGGTATCAAGATATCCATACAGTTGAACCCTTATACCTTGATAGTCAGCATCGACAGTTATCTGCTCAGCTGTGACACTTGAATCATCGAATCGCATCCCGTCATCTTCCACCTTTACCTTGCAGATATCCTGGAAAACTTTTGTTATCGCCTCTGGTTCATTATTGATTTTCCCGAGCAAATCGATATCGACAGTAGAACGGATTTGCGATTGACGCCAAACTGCAAACAACAAAGCACCTTTGAGAATGAACTTATCCGCATATTTTGAAACAGAGAGCCTGTACAAAAATCTCTCCAGAGCGTAATATTGCAGAACTTCATTAAATGGCCGAGAGCTTTCTTTTGCTTTGTTCAGCAACCGCTGTCTGATAGAAGCTGCAACATTTTTTACATTCTTTTGGCTCACAGTGTTGCCTCTACATAGGGTTTGATCACATTATATACTCGACAGATTATTGCATATTCCATTACTTTGCCAATGTCAGCGTTCTTTTTCCTCCGCCAGAGCTTAAGGGCTTCAAGTGCCACATCCATTCCAATTTTATTTCGATATCTGAAGCAATCGACAATGGTTTTTTCAGGTGAATATATTTTCACATCTATACCACTGATTTTGTGAATATCGACGCCAGCCTTGAATGACTTTTCAGAAAACTTAAAAAACCGGGCAGGTGGATACTCCAGCCTCGGATAAGACATCTTGCGGCTTATGGCAACGTAAACTTCATGCGGTATCTGAGTTGTAATTTCATGGTATGAAAGAGCGGAAATAAGACAAATTACCCCGGGTCTCACCTTAGAAGCTACTGTTACAATATCCTGATAATCCACAGGTTCCAGGTCTGTCAGCCGGTATGTTCCTCTTGCCAGAACATCCAGGTAATTATGGTCACGCATAAAATAGAGAGTTCTTGGATGAATACCATGTTTTAAGGCCTCGGAGGTACGCATAATTCCTCCATGCTTTCTGAAGATTTTTTTAGCCTGTTCAACTTTTTCTTTACTCGTATACATTAGTTTTCTCTGGACAAACACATAACCAATTAGTAAATACTGGTTGCAATATTATCCATATCGGCAGATACTGTCAATTCATTTTTCTTTAGCCGTTTTTTTGAATATATGTGTCACTCACGCCAAAAATAGTTCGTCAAAAAGTTCGTCAGTGAGCAGTGGATACTGGGTCGTTAACAGCTTCTAATCTACTTGCGAACCACTTGAAAACCTTATTTTAGGGCTAAAAACAGCATGTAAGCCTCTGTCTTGCAATGACTTAGGACAGGGTTAACGGACTGAAAATCCGTCCGTCATGGATTTTTCAGATACTGTCATTATATGACAGTTTTTGTTAAGTCCTCTTGCTTTTATTTGCCGAATAGAATATAATGCCGTTACTGTCACATTTAGACAGTTAAAGGAATATACTATGAACAGATTGACTGGGAAAATGTTTGAAAATGCCCCGTACGGCTATTTTACCAGCCATGATGTGGCAACCTTGTTCCCCGATAGCCCGGATAAACGTTATGGCCTTGTCAAGCGTGCTATTGCTGCCGGCGAGATTATCCATATCCGCCGGGGATTATACTGCCTTGCCCCGAAGTTCCAGAAAAAAAGACTCAATCTCTACGCATTGGCAGAGCATATTTATGGCCCTTCGTACATCAGCCTGGAATCGGCACTTAGCTGGCACGGCTGGATTCCTGAAGCGGTATATATACTGACAAGTGCATCCTTGGGGAAATCAAAGGAGTTCAAAACCCCTTTGGGACTATTCAGTTACAAGCGGGTTCCGCAAAAGGTCTTCTACGCAGGAGTTGACCGATTGACAGATGAAGCAGGCGATGCATTTCTTATGGCTTCTCCAATAAAGGCGCTGGCAGATTATGTTTATGTCCACAATAAGAACTGGACAGCCATCAAACCTGCCGCTCAAAGCCTGCGAATCGAGCAGGAAGAATTCGAATCTGTTGAATCGGATGATCTTGAGAAGCTGATTGAAAATTATACCAGCCGGCGAGTAGAAACATTCCTCAAAGGCGTCAGGAAGGATTTGAAGTTATGAGCATTAAACTTATTCAGGAAAAGTTGAATTCATACAACTGTAAATCGAAACTCGAAGAAGAGCATGCCATCAGAGAAATTACACAGGAAGTGGCTATGGCAGCACTGAGCAGGACTGATTTTTTCAAGCACAGTGTTTTTCAGGGTGGAACCTGTCTGCGAATTTTTTACGGTCTGAACAGGTTTTCGGAAGACCTTGATTTTATTCTTAAAGAGCCAAATCCGAATTTCAAACTCGGACCTCACTTGCAATCGTTATCTGAAGAACTGCTTGCATATGGTTATAGAGTTGATGTTACAGATCGCTCGAAGGCAGATATCGCAGTCAAAAAAGCCTTTGTCAAAGATGATTCCATCGGGAAAGTCCTGCAGCTGAACCATATCGGCAAAACAGGGCCTTTTCGCAAGATCCGGATTAAATTGGAGGTCGATAAAAACCCGCCATCCGGAAGCAGGACAGAAATCAAATATCTCGATTTTCCATTTGTCTCTTCCGTTACTGTTCAGGATAAGCCCAGTTTGTTTGCAGGCAAATTGCATGCTTTGCTTTGCAGGGAATACACCAAAGGCAGAGACTGGTATGATTTCCTATGGTATACAAGTCAGGGCATTGGGATTAATTATGAAT
>CAZITB010000113.1:0-8272 GCA_964542055.1 uncultured Candidatus Kuenenia sp. | reverse complement strand
ATTCCCAGGGATTTTTATAGCCATTCAAGGGTTTCACGAAATGCCAAATTTGCCTTCAACAAATAACTCATAAGCTTCTTCTCTGAATCTTTGCCACGATTCATCCTCATGTCCTGGAATTATAGGGTAAAAAAGACAATTGTTAAACTTTGCAGCCTCGTAATCGCCCAATGCATCACCGATCATTAAAGTATGATTCGGAGCATAGCAGTTTCCAATTGCAACGTTTAGATGCTCTTTTTTTGTTCCCATCTCCTGACCTGCAATGACTTTGACATAAACATCAATACCATGTTCAATCCACTCTCTTTCCAAAGCTTCACAAGGAGTAGCAGAAACAACAATGATATCACTATTTGAAGCTTTTTGAAGACTGGATATGGAATTTGAAAACGGAGGTATCCCCCGAACCATGCTCTCAATAGTTTTATTGACCGCTTTAGACCAGTTCAACGTTTTATCAAGAATGGGATCATGAGATTCTTCAACTGCCTTTTCCAGAGATGCGTCACAAAGTTTATTTTCTTCTTTACACCATTGTCGTAAAGAAGAAACTTCAGGAAGTTTAAATTTTCTTTCGCTAATTTCCTTCCTTTGAGAGAGTAGATCAAAAACCATTAATAATGCAGGAAAACGATTCATACCTCTCCATTTAGAATAAAGGTTTACAAACTCTGCAGTTTCGCGCGCATATTTTGATATTGGCTGTAAGTTCCAATATTTTATTATATTTGGGATAAAGCACTCTTTATGCTTGATTTCCATTGTATCAAAAACACATCCATCACTATCTACCCCTATTAAGTAGTCATTTACTTTGGCTATATCCTTAAGTTTTAAGGCAATATCTTTCATTACTAATCCTTTTGTGATAAAAAAACAAATTAAACTGCTGTTCTAATTCAGAGCTTATATTAAATCTACTCTGCTATAATGATCGCTCTTTCAAATAGGTTAATAACTCTCGCTAAGTACCGTCATCTTTTAGCAGTTCAACACCTACGAAATAGAATCGATTTATCTATACTTCTTAGCTATGTTTTCTTTAATTTGATGATACATAATATTAGCTTTTTCAACATTCTCGGGATCATTGAATCTAAAAATAATATTCCGCTTATCGGGCAAAACTCCTCTATATAAATTATTGATAGTCTTTTGCCCAAGATTTGTCACAAGAGGGTATTCTATCGGCCCGGTACAAATTAGAGTTACATCTTCTCGTACCAAATCTGCAATTTCAAAAAGATCGATATAATTGAAATTGAATTCAAGTCCATATAGATTTTTTATCTTATTAAATACTGGCACACAATGGGGTTGATTTCCGCATATATGCATTATGCCCCCGTTCATCGAATCATAAAATCTTTGATCTCTGGGTAGAACATAATTTTCATAATCATCTGCACTAATCATATCAGTTGAACAATTTGCAATTCTTGAACCGCCTATAGTTTTTGTTTGTAACATGAAAGCATTTTTATGGGGTTCCTTGAGTTTCTTTTTATTTTCTTTTGCAATAGAGATCATTAGATCTGTCACTTTGTCCATCAAGATGCAAACTTTATCTGGACAATCCTTTATCGATAGAAAGACGTCAGTACCCAAAAGTAATTGAGTAGTATTCCAAGGCCCTTGAAGGTCAAATTGAGAAATAAAAAACTCACTGGATTTATTCTCCAAAAAATAATCCAAACAATCCCATGCGTTTTCCAGAAGTCCAGCTTTCATATAGTCCGGAACTGATATATCGTCCAGATCATTCCTATTAAGTGCCGGTTTTGGACTTACAGCTGGCATGCCGTCCTTTTTTCTAATAATTTCGGAACCAAAAGCTGAAGCGATCAGTCCTGTTCCGAATTGAGGACGGATGATTGGAAGACTATCATCTTGAATATGTTTCATAGATTTTAATCTGGTCTGCTCGTAAGATAGATTCAATTCAGGATTATAGATGATATCAGTCATATCGAACTGATCAACAACACTAATTTCAAAAGTAACTAAAGGTTTTGCTTTTTCATGACCGTTCCAAAGTATTTCATGATTACGAAGTAATGACTCCATTTTCAACTCCAATAAATTTTTGATAATTTCGTCTGAGCGACAATCAAATCAAGCATTAACAACTTTTTCAACAAAACCAAAGGTTTTACGATTTACCATGCCATCAGCGTCAACTTGCTTTTGCGGTCAATCTTTCAACAAGTGCTCCTCATGAGTTTCACTAGCAATGAATAACTAAAATTTACAACGAGGAGTATAACATATGGTTATTAAAAGTCAAGTTGCGCTTAGGGATTTGAGACCTGAAAACCATATTTTAAATATCAAAAAAAATATGCTTTACATAGTTTTGACCACAGTTATAAAGTAGTTTTTCAGAATTCTCCAATGCATACTTAAATTCCATATTGTCCTGTTTACAAGCAATTGCTAGTTCTATGCCCTGTTTCTTATACTCTGCAGGCGATAACAAGACATTCCCAGCTATTACTGCCACTCTAGTATTAGTTTTTTTTGCAATTTTTAAAATACCGGAAACAACTTTTCCATTTAATGATTGACGATCGAAACATCCTTCTCCAGTTACAACCCAATCTGCACTCTCTAAATGCTTTTCAATTGCCAACTCATGGATTATTGTATCGATCCCAGATACCAATTTTGCATCCATAAAAGCTACTGCCCCTGCAGATAATCCTCCAGCTGCACCAGCCCCTTTCAAATCTTCAAGCTCGATACCCATCTTATCTTTTATAACTTTCGCCAGATTTTTCATTCCAATTTCCAGCAGTTCAACTATTTGCGGATTCGCCCCTTTTTGAGGGCCAAAAATCCTTGCTGCACCATTTTGACCACATAATGGGTTATCTACATCACATAAGACTTCAATAGATGGAAACCTAAAACTGATTGGTTTAACAAATTTATGAATTTTATCAAGGCTTTTTCCACCTAATTCTACTTCATTATTATTTTCATCTAGAAACTTCCAGCCGAGTGCCTTAGCCGCACCTACTCCACCATCAATGGTTGCACTTCCACCAACGGCTAAGAAAATTTTCTGAGCACCATATTCGATAGCTTCTTTAATGAGCTCTCCAGTACCAAAAGTTGTTGTTTTGAGTGGATTTAGATGATGTCCTGAAAGATGTTCCAAACCGCTGGCACTTGCCATTTCAATCAGTGCATGTTTTTTATTCGCAAACCATGCAAAACCTGCATCAACCTGCATTTGGGGCAAAGGTCCCATAACTTTCTTCGATATCCACTGGCCACAATTAGCTTTCAATAGGACTTTTGCCGTTCCCTCACCTCCATCAGCCATTGGAATTTGAACAGTATTGATATTACAATTTGTCTTTTTAATTGCATTGTCAACTATTTGGCAAGCTTTCGTGGCAGATATAGTTCCTTTGAATGAATCAAATGCAATAACTATTTTCATATAAACTCTTTTACAATTATATTTCATTTACGGTTGTACAAGAAGATATGTCTGTAAACTCTGCATTTCTATTATTTTCTAACACTGGCAGAATGTCAATAGCTTTACGTCGCTCATTTATTGCATGAATTGCCCAAGTGACATCTGCACCATCAAGAATCCAGTTCATTCCTAAATCAATCAGACGTTTTGCTCTTTTATTGGGAAAAATACTCGGTTGCATGTGTACCCCTACTCCAATGTTAGCTGCACGGCAACGAACCACAATATCTTCAAATATCCGATGTAACTCAGGGTTGTCCCACTCCTCAGGAGCCTCAAGCGAAACGCTGACATCATGAGGTCCTATGAATACACCATCAACACCTTCAATATTTATTAAAGCATCCAAATTTTCATAGGCCTCAATACTTTCAACACCGATTATAAGGTAGTTGTTTTCATTGAAACGACTGAGGAATTCTGTAGTTTTATTAGAAGGTTTGCGATGTCCGGAGATTGTATTCTGCAGCATTTTCCCTTTAATAGGCCTGTAATGAACGGCACCGACCATCTCTTTTACCTGCTCAATGGTTTCAATATAAGGTACTACTATACCTTGGGCGCCACAATCCAATGCCCTACAGGCTTCAGCGGGACAAACACTTGAAATACGAACGATAGGAGATATCCCCTGACTTGCATAAATACGGCATAATGCTGAAGCTTCCACGCGATCCAATGGCATGTGTTCGGCACATAAGAAAACGTAATCCAAATTTGCTTTTGCCAATAATGAGGCGGATATTGAATTACTCATAAGAGTTACATGTGTTCCATAAGTAACTTTACCAGAATGAAGACGTTCTCTAACTTGTTTACCATTCATGACAATACTCCTTAAAGTTAAATTCTAATCTCTTTAAATTCTTGATTGGGACTCTTTGCGATAAAATTTTGCCGTTACTTCTGAAAATGTTTTGTTTATATAGTTTGCTAAATCTTGCATGCCAGGCTTTCACAAACACTGTATTCCACTTCAATATATTGCTCTGCCCTTAATCAAGCATAGGTAGACGTTTATTCGCAGACTTTCCTTTAGATTTTCTTGTTTGATCAAATCACTCAAACCCAAAAGTCTGGCCCAAGAATCGTGAACTCCTGTTTTAGGCCAAACATCCCAAGTATCATGAAATGTCAATAGTGCCATAAAATTATCGTGTAAGGTTGTGAGACTTTTTTGGACCCAATCTTTTAGACGCAAATTTGCCTTAGCAAACCAAATATCACAAATACTCGGTTCATGTACGGTAAAAAGCCCGCGACCATTTGCCGCTACCTGTAAATTAACGGCAAAGGAATTCCAGCCGACACCGACTTTCATAAATTTATAATGTGGGCTCCCTACATCAATCCTATCCGGCGTATTATCCATGTCAACCCAATAAGCACGTTCAAGAAAATATTCAAATAAATTTTTAAGTATCATTGCGGAATTGATCTTATTCTAAATGGGAATATATGATTTTTCATAAAAGCGAAGATGCCCCTCTACAGTCGCAGTATTATCAGGCTCAATAGAGCCAAAATAAAGTCCCATATCAGTACAGGGCCAATGGCTCCACCCGAGGATAATGCCATCCGGAGAAGCCAATTCAATAAACTGCTGAGTTTTTCTGCCTGCATTTATCCGCCAGGCATGAACCGCAGACTCTTTGGCAACAATATGTGGCTGCCACATATGCTCATTATGTCTGGCTATTTTTTCCGCGATTTTTCGATGTTGCTGAATGGGACACCACTTAAGCCATCGTTCTTTTGGTGCTTCAAGGGCGGCAGAATGCATCCATTTTTCTTCACCAGACCCGACAGGTAGCTGGCAGTTTGCCTGAAATGCTCCCGCCCAAAGATGGATGAGGCATACCCAACACCACGCATCAGATAAAACTCGGCCGGAATGATTATGCATTTTAATCTGAAAATTAAGATTTTCATCGGCCCATTCAACTTTTGCGGAACTATAACAAGCAAAGGAATCTTCTGCCGAAGCTGTTAGATTATAGTAACTTAATTGATTTTGCCTTTCAGACATCCACTCAGCTCTTGGAGGATACCCCCATTGAGCGGCTGAAATCCCGAATCTTTCACATAAGCGCAAAGTCCAAAATAATTCTTCAGCAAGATTCCACTCAATCGCCAAAGTAGGGATTTTACCTTCCGGGGTTAAATTTACTGCTCTCCCAGAATTCGAGACAAACTTATCATAATCTGTAACTTTGATCACTATATTCCAATCATATCTTTATGTAATTAACTAAATTTCTATTGTTCTTCCGTCTTGTTCCAAGCTTTCCTTAACAGCAATTAAAGTACGAATTATATTTTCTGTTTTAGCAAAATCCAATCTTGGTTTACCTTGTCGGACGGATCGTATAAATTCAGTTAGGTTAGTTTTGAACATTGAATAATAATTAAAATACTCTATGAGTTTCCAGCCTTTCCTGCCAAAAAAAGATATCTGAAATGTTGGAGATATCTCATAAAACAAGTTCACCATTGCTAAAAGCCCTGTCTCGAATTCGATATAAGCAATGGTTTTACCATTTTTCTCACTGACATGTTTGGCAGAAATTGCTTTAGGATCGTTCAGCAAAGTAAAAAGTCCCTCTAGCATATGTACACCATACTTGATCCAATCTTTTTTACCAGTTGCAACAGCAAGTTCAACTTCTCCAAGTTTGTTGATATTAGTTTTGAATGGACCGTTTTCTTCAGCATAACGTAACGAAGAGCAAGACATAAGAAATTTACCTTGGGCAATTTGTTCAGAAAAATAATTCAAATCTTCAACTGTGATAGCCAGTGGCTTATCAACAAATAATGGAACTTCAGCTTCGAGAAAAGGCGCGGCCATAATTTTATGGTTTTGAGGATCATCTCTTGCTAAAATCACAGCATCGACATTCCCGATCATATCAGATATGTTATCAACAACATTATCTATGTAGGATGCATTTGCAATGTGCGTGGATAGTTGTTTGTCTTGTGTCCATATATGTGTGACTTTTGCTCCTTCAATGCCCAAAGTATCTTTATTTGCCTCAAGATAAAAAGAAATGTCACGGTGGTCAGACTGTTTTATAAATTCTGACCTATAATTTCCATTAATAATAGCTGACCATGAATAAGGATGGCCGTTTCCCTTGCTGAAACCTATGATACCTAAATTCAAAACTTTACTCCTGGTAATATGTTAAATTAACTTACAATATTTCGAGGCTTGTTATTGATATAAGCTTTCACATTTTCAATGGTTATATTTAACAGCCGGTTTCTTGCAGATTTAGTTGCCCACGCTATATGCGGTGTTATATAACAATTCTTTGCTTTAAGGAGTGGGTTGTCATCCCGAGCTGGCTCAGTGGACAAAACATCCAACCCAGCACCTGCAATCCGCTCATTATTTAAAGCTTCAGCAAGGACATCTTCATCAATCAACTGCCCTCTGCTGGTATTTATCACAAATGCACTTTTTTTCATGAGCGTAATTGTATCTTGATTTATGATTTTCTTCGTTTCCGGCTTCAATGGGCAGTGGAGACTTATTACATCTGAGTCTCTGAACAACATCTCAATATCCACCATCCTTATATTCATCTCTTTAGGAGGATTTATAATATCGTGGGCTATCACGTTCATACCAAATGCCTGTGCAAGTTTAGCAGTAGCCAGTCCGATTCTTCCGATACCAATGATTCCCATAGTAAGACCGTCAAGCTCAGTTAGAGGCCTGTCCCAATAACAGAAACTACTGCTTTTACACCACTTTCCATTATGTACCGTTTCGGAGTGATACCCCACATGATGACATAATTCAAGAAGGTGTGCAAAAACCATCTGGGCTACTGATTTTGTTCCATATGTGGGAACATTGCACACAATAACATTGTGTTTTCTCGCAGAATCGATGTTGATCACATTGTATCCTGTCGCAGTAACACTTATCATCTTGAGTTTAGGTAAAGCCTGAAAAGTTCTTTCATCAAAAACGACCTTATTTGTGAGAACAATATCAGCATTTTTACTTCTCTCAAGATTTTCCTCATAGGTACTGCAATCATATATTTCACAATTTCCCAAATTCAAAAGACCGTCCCAGCTTAGATCACCAGGGTTCATCGTCTCGCCGTCAACTACTATAATATTCATATTCAAAAATCCTTAAATTCGTCTCTAGATGGAACAAAAACTTCAATATATTCGGTTTCCTCTAATGCGACCGTTCCGTGCTCAACAAAAGAGTCAAATACATATGAGTCCCCTTTTTCTACTATAAAATTATTTTTTGGTTCTTTTGCCAGAAATTCGGCCCGCCCTTTTATCACATAGCCAGTCTGAACCGCCTTATGGTTATGAAGCGGTATCTCGGCACCTTTTTTTAGCAGAAAATGACAAAGCATAGATTCGTCATTGTATGCAAGCGTTTTTCTGAATACTTTCTTAGGTTTTTCTATCTCTTTTGCTGACTTGACACTCTTCATTAAACCCATAAAAGACCTTTCTTTATAATAAATTAAGATATTTGATATCCTTATTGATATTATTTAAGAGGCTTAATCCAAACATAAGTCCATTCATGTGATTCTAAAAAAACATTGATAGTATTGTTATTTTCCAAATTCATCTTTTTTCTTGTCAATCCATTAAAAGCTGTCAAGTTGGTTCCAGACAAATCAAACGCATCCAGATCAAAAGTTACGCTTGCATTGTGAGCCTTACGATCCAGATTGGATATCAATGCAAGTACACCATTTTGAGCATGGTAAAGAACAGTCACGT
>CAZITB010000112.1:0-8275 GCA_964542055.1 uncultured Candidatus Kuenenia sp. | reverse complement strand
AAGTATCTATCACGTTATTAGGTTTTATAAATATTCAATATAAATATATAGTAAGTGCAAAACAAGTTGATTTGATTGTTATTTTGATATATTTTAAATAAATCCATAAATCCAATTGCTTGTATATGACTTGAAAAAACAATTTATCTTATCTTAAATGCTTATAATACAAATATATAGCAGAAAAAATTGCCTTTGTTTTATGAGAAATTTTCATAAATTATTATTTGCTTGACTTTTGATTTAAACGAAAATATAATTAAATCAACTTTGAATATTTTGTATATAGATGATAAAAATTCCAGACACTACTATTCTGTCATAGCTAATATTGTGAAGATAAATTTGTTGTTCTGCCGATATAATCAAGAAAAGGTATACTTTCTTGCATGGAGGCAAAACAATGGGAACACGAAAATATATTGTAACTTTGACAAGTGAAGAATGTGAGCGTTTAACCCGGCTTGTATCAAGCGGTAAGGACAAGGCTTATCGCATCAATCACGCCAATATTCTGCTGGCAGCTGATAAAAATGGCCCTAATCTAACCAGTCAGGATATTGCTAAAGCCTTTTCCTGTCATCTGAACACAGTTTCAGGAATATGCCAAAGATTTGTTGAGCAGGGTCTTGAAGCGGCATTGGATCGTAAGAAACGTCAAAAACCTCCTACTCCGCGTAAGCTTGATGCACGAGGCGAAGCTAAATTAATTGCTTTGGCGTGTCGCAAGTCCCCGGAAGGTTCATCCCACTGGGCATTGCGTTTATTAGCGGATGAACTGGTGGAACTTGGCGTAGTTGACAGTATTTCTTATGATACGGTTCGCCGAACTCTTAAAAAAACGAACTTAAACCGCACCTGCGAACATGCTGGGTAATACCGCCAAAACATGATGCCGAATTTGTGGCCTGCATGGAAGATGTCCTTGATATTTACGAAAAGCCTTATGATTGCAGATTTCCGGTGGTTTGTATGGATGAGCAGCCGGTGCAGTTGATTGGACAAACCAGAACAGCATTGCCTGTTGAGATTGGTCAGGCTCAAAGATATAATTATGAATATCGGCGTAATGGAACATCGCTTAATTTTATCTTTACCGAGCCTTTGGCTTCATGGCGGAAAGTTAATTTTCGACAAACCAAGACAATGATTGACTGGGCGCAAGAAATTAAAATACTGTTGGATGTTGACTATGCCCAGGCGGAGAAAGTAATATTAATTCGCGACAATTTGAACACTCATAAGATTGCTGCTTTATATGTAGCCTTTGAGCCTGCTGAGGCAAAACGCTTACGGGATCGCCTGGAAATACATTATACGCCCAAGCATGGCAGTTGGCTTAATAATGCTGAGATTGAGTTGAGTTTATTAACACGGCAATGTTTACATCGGCGAATACCGAGCATTGAAATGTTACAGCAAGAGGCTCGAGCGTGGCATGAAAGATGTAATGAAAATCAGAAATCAGTGGATTGGCAGTTTACTTGCGAGGACGCAAGAGTTAAACTTAAAAGATTATATTCACAATTTTAAGAGTGACAGAATACTAGTCCTTGAATTACTCATGGAATTTTGAGTAACTACAAAATCTTTTTTGCTTGTATTAGAAAAAATGTAATTTTAGGTGTTTTTGTGGCAACGACGGCCTAAAAAACTATTCAATTTATTTCAAAATGTTTCTATCAAAGGATTTATAAGTTTTCTTGAACCATTTTTAAAATTAGTACAGGAGATTATTGTGAGTATTAAACCAGGAACTTTAATAAAAAAAGAAGACTATCAATTTCATTATAGACAGAAAACCTCTGAAAATCAAAATCATTTGAACATGCTTATTTATGGTAGTTACCAGATTCAAACAGGATGCAAAAGTGAGGACCTTTACGAAAAGAACAAAGAAACAATACTTTTTTCAATGTCCGACGGTATAACGGTCTATGTTGAAGGAACAAGATACGATCTGGATTATTATGATACTATTTATATTCCTATTGAAACGCTTTATTCTGTAGAAAATAATTCCAGCGAAGAAGCCAAGGTTATTCTTTGTAAAGCTCCAGCTAAAAACAAGCATAAAGTTCATTATTCCAGCTGGAAAGAATATTCAAAAAATCAAAAAAGGATAAGGAAGCTTAAACAAAAAGATGTTTTTCTGATGTTCGATGTAACAGAAGATGCAGATAAGCTGATAGCAGGCTACACTATTTATGAGCCCAATACCAGGGCTTGGCCGCCGCATAATCATACCGATCAGGAGGAAGTTTATATTTTCACCAAAGGCAAGGGTTCTATGGAGGTTTATGCTGACGAAGAAACTAAGACCTTCGTACATAATGTCGATCAATATGATGCCGTTTCGATACCTGTTTTAAATTATCATCCTGTTTTCAGTCAGGATGAGGAATTGCACTTTATTTGGTGTATCGCAGGGGAAAGATACTGGGTGGGTGATAAGAATAAAGATTTTATGACAGCTAAAGTCGACAAACTTACAACATAATTGTCGTATTTGAATAGTATAAATAAATCGCAACAATCGTATCCAAATTGTTAAAAGGTGTTTCAATGTCTTACGAAAATGGAATAGCAGCAATTAATCTTGACATGCCTCCAAGAGTCCCCAGGACGGAGTACTCAGCCCATACGCATTGGGATTTAGTGAACACGGTATGTGGCACAGAAATCAATTCCAGCAGCAATGATCAACAGAAAGCAGAAGCTTCATCAAAATTTATAAAAGCATGGAAGTATGATTTTATGTGGAGCATACTAATTCACCGCCATATTTTTGATGGATTCAGTACTTTGATGGGGCATGCCGAATATGCTACAGATGGTAGCGATTTTAATAACAATATCCGCTGTCCATTCAGCAGTCCTGAGCAAGTTCTTGCTTTTGATCCCTGGCAGCAATACGGACAAAGGGATATGAATACACTTATTAAGAACTTTGATGAGCATTATAGTAAATGTTGTGAAAAAACTACAGATACGGTAAATATGACTGGTATATATGTCACATGTGTCAGTGGCCTGATAGAGATATTCGGTTGGGATATGATGCTTATGGCTGCTGGAACCGATCCCGAAGGATTCGGTAAACTCACCGACAGGTATGCTTCATGGATACAGCAGTATTTTGATGCCTTGGCCCAGTGTAAATCGCCTGTAGTGATGGTTCACGATGATATCGTCTGGAGCAGCGGTGCGTTTATTTCGCCCGACTGGTATAAAAAACACGTTTTCGCTAATTATAAAAAATACTTTGAGCCATTACTTGAAGCAGGTAAAAAGATTATTTACACCTCAGACGGTAATTACACTGAGTTTATTGACGATATAGCTGAAACAGGTGTGCACGGCTTTGTAATGGAGCCAACTACTGATATGAAATATATTGCCCAAAAGTATGGCAAGACTCATATTTTTATTGGTAATGCAGATTGTAGAATTTTAACCTATGGCAGTAAAGAAGATATTTATAATGAGGTCAAACGCTGTATGCACATCGGTAAAGATTGTCCCGGCTTTTTTATGGCCGTAGGCAATCATATACCGTCCTCGGTACCTGTCGAAAATGCAATTTATTACAATGAAGTTTATAACAAGCTGGGCAAAAGATAAAAACTCTTTGTCTACAGTTATGCATTGAAAAGTAAATGTCCACTAGCCTTACTGTGGTATTGAAATGAAAGGATAAAAATGGATCGGCGCAGTTTTATTAAATACTTAGGTTTGTACGGCACTTCAAGTTTATTTCTACAAGGGTGTTCGAGTGCGTCAAAAATGATGGAATTTTCCAAAAAGATAAAATCTAAACCGAATATAGTTATTATTTTGGCTGACGATATGGGGTATGGTGATGTTGGATGTTACGGTTCCCAAAAAGTCCTGACACCTAATATTGACAAAATTGCTGAAAAGGGAATTAGATTTACTGATGCGCATTCTCCTTCAGCGGTATGCACACCTACAAGGTATGGTATTTTGACAGGTAGGTATTGCTGGAGAAGTAGGCTTAAGTCTGAAGTTTTATGGAGTGGCTACGAGCAACCTCTTATTGAAAGCGATCGAATGACAATTGCTTCAATGCTGAAAACCGCAGGATATGATACTGCCTGTGTTGGTAAATGGCATGTTGGTATGGAATGGTCCAAAGACAAAAACGGCCGTTATGAAAAAGTTATTAGCGGTCCTAGAGAGATTGGTTTTGATTACTATTGTTGCGTACCTGGGGGACATAATCTACCTCCTTATTGCCTTGTGGAAAATGACAATGTTATTGGGGAGTTGAATACCTGGCGAGATGGCGAAATGCTTTTACCTGAAGATAAGCCAGGCTGGATGAGTGATAAATGGGATTCTAAAACTGTAGACTTAAAACTAACAGAAAAATCTAAGAATTTTATCAAATCACATCAGCGTGATAATCCAGATAAACCATTTCTTCTATATCATGGAGCCTGTTCACCTCACAGACCCTGTGTATTTCCGGATTTTGTAAAAGGTAAAAGTCAGGCAGGACCACGAGGAGATATGGTCACAATGTTTGACTGGACAGTAGGACAGATTTATGATTGTTTGAAAAAGCAGGGAATCATTGACAATACTTTGATAATAATTACAAGTGATAACGGCGCTAAAAGGGGTTATGTTGACAGAAATGATTATGGTCACAAATCCTGCGGTGACTGGAGAGGTTTTAAGGCTGATATTTGGGAAGGAGGTCACAGAGTACCATTCATTGCCATTTGGCCCGAATGTATTCCAACTGCAAGCGTATCCGACGAATTGCTGAGTTTAACTGATTTGTTGGCTACTTTTGCTGAAATACATAACATTGCCTTACCCAGCAATATGGGGGAAGATAGTATAAGTATGCTTAAATTGATGCTGGGCAAGAGTAATGGGCGAACTTTGCGTGATAGTATGGTTTATCATTCCTATACTGGAATGTATGCCATCAGAAAAGACAATTGGATATTGGTGGAAGGGTTGGGTTCAGGGGGAGTCAGTTGGCCGAAAAAGATTGAATCTAAGCAGAATAATGAACAGCTTTTTAACCTTCGATTAGATAAAAGGCAGCAAGAACCAGAGCTATGGAAACTGTATCCTGAGAAAGCAAAGGAGTTGAAGGATTTGTTAAATAAGATTAGAAGTCAGAGATATAGCAGAAAATTATAAAAAGGAGTTAATTTTGACATCTAAAGAAATAATAAAAACTTTAATGAAGCGGCAAATCCCGGACAGAATGGGAATCGATGAGCATTTTTGGATAGATTCTTACGCAGGTAAGTGGCTTGAACAGGGTTATCCGCAGGGAATAGCGCCAGATATTTATTTTGATTTCGATATCATAATGTGCGGCGGTACTCTGAAATTTGAGCCTTACCCTAATAGACAGGAAATAATCGAAGAAACTGATCAATACATCGTTTCCAAGAACGGATTCGGTGCGACTATGAGAAAGTGGAAATCAGGTTACGGCACACCAGAACATCTTTTTTTTGAATTGACCAGCCCGGAGGTATGGAAAAAATACCGACCTGCTTTACTTGATATTTCTACTTCTAGATTCAAAAACCTTGATAAGCAAAAGGAAAACCTCAGGTATTCCAAAAAGCATGATAAATATAGTTTGTTTTCTTCTCCATTTATTTTTGAATTAATGAGAGAGGGTATCGGAGATGAAAACTTCCTTCCAGCAATGGCTCTGGAACCAGATTGGATAAAGGATTTCTGCCAGGTCTATCTTGATTTTTACAAAAATCATTATGATCTTTTATTCAAAGAAACAGGCGTTCCTGATGGTTTTTTAATATATGAGGACATGGCCTATTCGAAAGGTTTGTACTGTTCGCCAAATATGCTCAAAGAACTGATCTTTCCCTATGAAAAAGAATTCATCAGTTTTTTACATGATTACAACATAGATGTGATATTTCATTGTTGTGGTAACATGAGGCAAGCCATTCCGTCTTTTGTTGAAATTGGCATTGACTGCCTGCAGGCCATGGAAGTTAAAGCAGGCAATGATATCCGAGAAATAGCCGAGGTTTATGGAGACAAAATATGTTATATGGGAAATATAGACATACGCGCTCTTTGCAGCCACGACCAGCGGATAATAAAAGACGAAATTATGTCCAAGTTTGAGTATATAAAGGCAAATAGGATACCTTATATATTTCATTCAGATCACTCTATTCCGGGCGAAATCACGCTTGCTGAATATAAAGACATATTGCAAATAGTTAAACAAAATTGTCATTATGACGCTAAATAAAAGTGTAAAAATGGCATATTACCTTAAGTTAATTGTTACATTATTTAGGTGAAAAACTGATGAGAGAAATATTTAAGTTAAAAGTCTTAAAAATTATATTTGTTTTGTTTTTGGTTCAGATATGTTTCGTAGTGGCGTCTGCGAATTCATATGTAGAAAATGATCAAAAAAGGATAAATGTCAAAGTTGTTTTTCCAGAGGTTGAAGATGATTTGTTGAATTTTGCTTTAGATGACTTGAGTAGATGTCTTAAAATGATACCAAATTATCAAGTTGATTTAGTCGGCCAGAAGGAACAAATTGATAGCCAATATATTATTCGAGTCGGCACCAATTACCTTAATGAATACAAACATAAAGAAATTGGATTAGAGGGTTTTATTATCGATACCAAAAATAAAATTCTTACCATAACTGCTAAAAGTAATCAGGGCTTGGTTAATGGCATTTATACACTATTGAAGGATTATTATGGTATCAGATGGTTTGCTCCAGGGGACATTTATGAGGTGGTTCCCAAAAAAACTTCCATGAACTTCCCAGAGGTAAACATGAGCCAATCTCCCAGCTTTATGATCAGGAATTTCGGACTTAGTGTGGATAAAGAAACAAGTGCATGGGCAATAAGAAATGCATTAACCAACAAAAGTATAATCGACATAGGAATGGGTCATGCTATAGGTGATATCATAAAGCCCAGTGTTTATGGAGACAAACATCCCGAATACTTTGCAATGGTTGATGGGAAAAGATTGGTACCAGACAAAGATGCAGTAGAAAATCCACAGCCATGTTTTTCCAATAAAGATGTAATAAAAATCACCGTTGCAGCGGCAAAAAAATATTTTGAAAAAAATCCTGACAGCTTATTTTTTAATGTTGGCATCAATGATTCGGGATTATTCTGTAAATGCCCGGATTGTAAGAAGTTGGACGCACCTTACAGGAAAAATGTTGGTGGAGGTGAAGTATGCTCGGACAGCTATTACCACTTTTTTAATGAGGTGGCACGAGAGATTAAAAAAACTTACCCTGGAAAGTTCGTTTCTTCACTTGCCTATTGGCCCACAGAAATCCCGCCGTTAAAGATTAAGGATTTTGAAGATAATACCTATATAACATTGACTCAGGAATCTGCCCAATATTTTGATTCTGAATATAAGAAAAACGATTTGAATGCCTGGTCAGCATGGGCAAGCCGAGTTAAAAATTTGCAAAGATGGGATTATTACGGACTTCGTTGGATAACGCCAAGATATTTCCCGCACCTTGCCGCTGAAAATTTAAAATTTATAAATAAAAATAACGCCAAGGGTTTTCATGCAACTGGACATCCTAACTGGTCAATTTTAGGGCCGCAGATGTATATGGCGGCCGGTTTACTGTGGGATGCAAAACTTGATGGTGATTCACTTATTAATGAGTATATTAATTGCCTTTATGGAAATGCTTCAAAAGAGATGGCAAAATTTTATGATATTCTTGAAAAATATTGGATGCGATCAAGAGAAGGGAAATGGTTTTTTGGTTTATGTAATATTAAACAAGAGATTGAAATACTTGACCCGAATTTGATTCGAGACGCTTGGCAAGAGTTAGAAAACGCGGAATCGAAAACTGATGGAATATTCAAAGAAAGAGTAGATGATGTAAAAAGACATTTTGAATATACTTATAGATTTTCCGAAGCTACAAATGCCGCTGAAAAAGTACGAAATGGTTTGGCGAATAGCGAGAATGACATTGTTGAAATAAAGTATCAAATTGGCATTTTGCTCGAAAATGCTAAACTTTTCCATGAAATATATGAAAAATATTGGAAAACGGACGCGAGATATATGAGTAGGCATTTTACTGACCATCATTTCCATAATCTTATTAAAAGCTGGCATAAGTACCTTAATAGATGTTTGAAGGAAGCTATAATTAAGATAGATTAAGCAACATCTTTTCTGTAAATTTTCTTTTTGCCTGAGTTAGCGGGTTCAT
>CAZITB010000111.1:2384-8276 GCA_964542055.1 uncultured Candidatus Kuenenia sp. | reverse complement strand
ATTGTAAGCTAAAAAGTTATGAGAAAATTAAACCTCAACAATCGGACAGTAGTGACCGAAAATAAACAAAAAGAGCAGTTGAAAAAATACAAGCCCCAGCCGGGCAATACAGCGGCAATAATGAGTTTTTTGTGCATAATTGCGGCGGGGGTATGCTGGTTTTTGCGTGATTTCGAGTTTCGCCATGCCGTAAAAGGCGGTGAGATGGGCGAAAAATGGGTAATGGCAGATTTGAATATTGCCTTGAGAAGGGGTTTGCTGATATTTACGGTCATAGCACTTTTCGCCGGTTTCCGCGCGGTATCTGCCCGGGGCAAGTTCATCGATTTTCTTGCCTTTAGCTTATCGGTTTTGATCGCTTTGGCGGTCGGTTACGCCGTCTGGCAAATGGGCGGTCGGGGTTTCTGGCTTGGCACGTAAATTTTACACCACAACTTGTCGAGTCATTAAAGGGTTATTCGGCGGTTCAGTAAAAAACTGATACTGGATGAGTTTTTTGCCCAAAGTTTTTTGCGGGTAGTCAGATTCACAGAACCGTTTATGATTTTGCCTATCGATATACAAGAATTTGCCTACATATTTTATGCAGCCGGTGGGCTATTATAATCGTATAAGTCAAATGATAATTCATACAAAGGGGGTATAAAATGAATACCAAATTAACATTAGTGGCTGTTATGGTCATGTCTTTTGCTTTTTCGGGTTTTACAAAAAATGAGAATTGGTATGACCCATTCGGCTGGTATGACTATGAAAATCAAGGTTATGTCTATGATGAAAACAGCTTTCAACAAGACCCATATTATATCGATACCGGCTACGGCGTTTACGGCTATCAGGACCCATATCAGGAACTTGAACAACCCAGCGATTATACGGACGATTACCAGATGGGCTACGACCAACAGTTTCAGGATGAGAATTTCTGGACAGATGACTGGGAAAACACAAACGATGAATTTGACAGCTGGTATGACGATGATACCTGGTATGGGGGTCAGAATAAAAACCGCCCGGACGCCTATCCTGATTATTCTTACTACAATCGAGGCGACCAGCTAAACAAAGCAGACCAGAGTTTTAACCGATTTGAAGATAATGAACCGCCGGTTGGTCAGCGTGAAAGGTTTTATGAGCGCAACGACAGAAGGGAACAAGACGAATTTGACGAAAGAGAAGATCGTCGGGAAAACTTGCGAAACAAAAACAGGTTTGACATTGACGAAGACTTGCGAGGCAAAAACAGGTTCGATATAAAATAATAAATGAAATCGAAAATATGCCGTATGAGCAATTTAAGCCAGGTGTAAAGTTGTTAATAAAATTTTCTGTAAAAAATTTAGCCTGTTAAGTTCTTTAGTTTTAAGGCAATAGGTTTGAAGCAGTAAAAAAACTTTAAAACATCAAATTTTACTCTTGATGTAAACGCCAATCAATATTAGAATCCCGTTAAGTTTTTGAGGTAAGGCAATCACGAAAACTTGGAGAAGGGATCACGCAGGGAAGCAAATAATCCGAAATAAATCTGCGGATGGAGTGCGCGGTAGCGGTTTTGTATGAGTCGCGGATGAAAAAAGATAGCAATATGGATATTGGTAAAAGTTTCAAGGACGAATTAGGTCACAAGTGTAAAAGCTTGTGGCCTTTTTTTTGCTGACATTTGGCTTTAAATGTTATAGAATGAGTTTCCTTTTAAATGCAAGTTTATTGGAAATCCGTAATTAAAGTAATTTGGAGCATCGAATGGCAAAAAGTCTCGTTTATAAAATTCTGGAAAATCATATTGTTGACGGCAAACTGCTCCCTGGCGAGCCGATCGGCATTCGCATAGATCAAACCTTAACACAAGACGCCACCGGCACGACGGCGTTTTTGCTTTTTGAGTCAATGGGAACCGAGCGGGTAAAAACAGATGTTTCGGTCAGTTATATCGATCATAACATGAGCCAGTTTGGCCCGGAAAACCACAACGACCATTTGTATCTCCAGACGGTTTCAACAAAATCCGGCGCATATCATTCACGCCCGGGAAACGGAATATGTCACCAGGTGCATCTCGAGCGTTTCGGAAAACCCGGCGCAACTCTTTTGGGCAGTGATTCGCATACGCCAACCGGCGGCGGGATCGGAATGATCGCTATCGGCGCAGGCGGAATGGATGTGGCGGTAGCTATGGGCGGCGGCGCGTTTTATATGACAGCTCCCAAAGTTATCGGTGTAAAACTTACCGGCAAACTTCAAAACTGGGTGGCGAGCAAAGATATTATTTTGAAGCTGCTTAGCATTTTATCAACCAAAGGCAATGTTGGATGCGTCGTCGAATATTTCGGCGAAGGCGTTGCGAGCCTTACCGTTCCACAACGCGCGACCGTTACAAATATGGGCGCCGAACTTGGTGTAACGACCAGCGTTTTTCCAAGCGACAATGAAACGAAAAAATTCCTCCAAGCCCAGGGTCGAGGTGATATGTGGCAGGAACTCAAAGCCGATGATGATGTGCAGTATGACAGAGTCATCGAAATAAACCTCGATGAACTTGAGCCGATGGCGGCCTGTCCCTCTTCGCCCGACAATATAAAAACGGTCGGCCAGCTTGCGGGCACTGCCGTTAATCAGGTTGTTGTTGGCAGCTGTACGAATTCAAGCTATACCGATTTGATGATGGTAGCGAAAGTTTTGAAAGGCCGCAAAATTCACCGTTTTGTAGAATTCGGTATTGCCCCGGGAAGCAAGCAGGTAATGGCGATGATGGCTGACAACGGCGCATTGACAGATATCATCAATTCGGGTGCGAGGATTTTAGAATCAGGCTGCGGTCCGTGTATCGGTCAGGGCTTTTCGCCTGCCGATGGATCGGTAACCCTTAGAACGTTTAACCGCAACTTCGCTGGACGAACCGGAACCACCGGCGACCAGGCATATCTGGTAAGCCCCGAAACAGCAATCGCTGCGGCGCTCACAGGTGAGATAACCGATCCGAGAAAATTGACCGATGAATTGAAAATCGATTATCCAAAGATAGATGCTCCCGATAAATATTTGATCGATGATGGTATGATCGAAAAACCGCTAAGCGAGGAACAGGCCAAAGACGCGCAGGTCAAACGTGGCCCGACAATCGTTGTGCCTGAATCGCCAAAAAAACTCACGCAAAATCTGCAAGCAAAAGTACTGCTCAAATGCGGCGACAAGATTACCACCGATCATATCATGCCTGCAGGTAGTTTCTTGAAGTATCGTTCGAACGTGCCGGTTTATTCGCAGTACGTTTTTGATTGCTTCAATGAACAAGGCAAGCCGACTTTTGCCCAACGAGGTTTGGCGTTAAAGCAGGAAAATATCGGCGGTGTTATTGTGGCGGCTGAAAGTTACGGCCAGGGCTCTTCCCGTGAACATGCAGCACTTTGCCCGATGTACCTCGGAGTGCGGGCGGTCATAGCAAAGAGCATCGAGAGAATTCACAAAGCGAATCTGATAAATTTCGCTATCGTTCCGGTTGAATTCGCCGACCCAGGCGATTATGATAAAATAAATGCTGACGATGAGATCGTGATCGAAAATCTCATCGAAGCGGTTAAAGCCAGCGATGAACTTGAAATTCTTGACAGAACCGCCGATATGAAATTCAAAGGCAAATTGAATCTTTCAGCCAGGGACAGAGACATCCTCCTTGCAGGCGGCCTGCTGGCATATACAAAAAATAGAAATTGATATTATTCTTTGGGTCAGGAGCCAGTATAATAGATATTTAAAAATAAGTTATAAGCAAGACTGATCCGATTTCGAGTAAATCGTGTTGAAACGAACAGCCTGAAAAGGCCTGCCGGACGGCGTTGACCGGGCTATTGAAATATTGAGCCGAAATTTAGGAGCATAAAATGTTAAAAAAAGTTTTGATTACTGCTGTTATGTCAATGATCGCTTGTTCGGCTTACGCACAAATCGCAGAGCCCAACGATGCCGCAAGACGCACATCTCGGAAGTTCCCACTCAAAGAAGGTTTTGTCTTGAAAGGTATCGACGGCAAGCTAAGCTATGACCGATCGCGAGACAGGTGGAGCTTCGAACTGGATCAGGACCTTAGCGATGGGTATGGGCTGATAAAGGCAGGCGCAAAAGTTAGGCTGCTCGAATCGGCGATGCTCGAAAAAATGGTCGATATACATCAGGCCAACGATGTCAACGATTTTCGTCTTTGGGCCACGACGATCAGGTACCGCAGTCGAAACAGTTTTTATCCGCTGTATTTTCTGCCATTGAGCGCTGGCACACAGCGGCAAGCCGAAAAACCCCAAACGCCGCAAGCGGATGACGCAAATGATGGGATCCTGCCCGAAGATGTCATGGAAAAACTAGAACCGGTGCGTGCGATTACTACCGAACAGGTCAGCCAGGCAATCGCTTCGGATGAGGACGCCATGTTGATAAACCGAACCGGATTTATTGTCTATGACCGCAAGAACAGCCGGTATGTTTTCAAACTGGATTCGCTCGGGCGGAAGGTCGATGACACAATGTTTATACTGCACCGGTCCCACGTGGTAGAGTACATTCGGTATCAGCAGCGGCGGAGTCTTTCGCCGGTACGTTTCGATGTTTCGGGCAGGATAACAAAGTTCGGCGATAAACGATACATTTTGATTCACAGTGCGACAGAGGCGAAAAATTTTGGAAATTTTGGAAGATAACACCGGGAGGTAATTATGATTGAGATAGGTAAAAAATTAATGCTCAAAACGACGGATTCGGATTTTGATAGGAAACTCGCCAAGCTGAAAAGCCAGTGGTCATTCGCGGAATTCCTAAAGGCCAATAAACAGATTGAAAAAACCGTCAGCGATATTGTTGACGATGTTGCCGATCGAGGCGATGTCGCCGTTTCTGAATATACAAATAATTTCGATAACGTTGATTTTTCAGCGAAAGATTTCCGCGTTAGCCAAGACCAGATCAAAGCTGCCTTTGAAAGTCTCGATAAAGATTTGCTAAAGTCGCTTCGCGTGTCGATAGAAAACGTAAAAAAATACCAGTCCGAAATCTGCATCGCTGACAAAGTAAAACACCCAGGCATAAAGTACACACCCATTCGCAGGATCGGCGTTTGCGTTCCCGGCGCATCCGCTCCGCTGCCCAGTACCGTTATTATGACTGTTGTTCCGGCAATCGTCGCAGGCGTTGAAGAGATCGTTGTCGTTTCGCCGCCGAGATACGAAGGTTCGATTCATCCGGTGATTCTGGGCCTTTGCCACGAACTTGGCGTAAAGGAAGTTTACCGCATCAGCGGTGCCCAGGCCGTTGCGGCTCTTGGCTGGGGAACAAAAAGCATAGCCAAAGTTGATATGATAGTCGGACCGGGCAACAGCTACGTGCAGATGGCCAAGAGAAAAGTCTTCGGGCTGGTCAAGATCGACAGCTTCGCAGGGCCAAGCGATGTGATCATTGTTGCCAACAGCCAGGCCAATCAGGAATTGGTTGCTGCCGACATGCTCAGCCAGGCAGAACACGCGCCGGGCTCGGCGATACTGCTGACCGATTCACAGAAGCTGGCGGTCGATGTTTCGTTCGAAATTCAAAAACAGCTAAACGAACTCTCACGAAGCGAGGAAACAAAAAAATGCCTGCTTGACCACAGCGCGATTATTGTGGCAAGAACTATGGACGAAGCGGTTGAGTTGGCAAACGATTTTGCCGCCGAACATCTGGAAATACAATGCGGCGATGACAGCGACGAAATAGAAAAGAAAATTATAAATGCAGGCGCGATTTTCGTTGGTGAATATACGCCCGTCGCAACCGGCGATTACATTGCCGGGCCAAGTCACACCCTGCCGACGATGTGCACGAGCAAATTTTTCTCTGCCCTTACCAGCAACGACTTTTTGAAATCGTCAA
>CAZITB010000111.1:0-2374 GCA_964542055.1 uncultured Candidatus Kuenenia sp. | reverse complement strand
CAGCTGCAGGAAAATGCGCAGGATATAATTCGTGTCGCCAAAACCGAAGGCCTCGATGCCCATGCCAAAAGCGTAGAAAAAAGATTGCAGTAGTTAAGTCAACTTGTTACTGAAGCTTTGACTTTACCAGTTCTGCGCCTTTTGCGATTGCATCGTCTAGCTTCGATGCGTCTTTGCCGCCTGCTTGGGCCATTTGTGGGCGACCTCCGCCACCTCCGCCGATTACCGGCGCGATCTCCTTGACGATATCGCCCGCCTTTATGCCTTTTTTGATCAGGTCATCGGTAACCCCGACAAGCAGCATGGCTTTGTCGCCCATCGCGACACCGAATATCGCAACCGAGGACGGAGCCTTTTTCTTTATCATATCGATTGCGGTCCGAGCGTCATCGACCGAGGCTTCAAACGTGCCTGCAACGATAGACGTCTCGCCGATCTTTTCACAATCTGCGAGCATCTTCCGCGCCTTATCAAGCGGATCAACACCGCCCACAGCTGCAGGACGAGACTTAAGTTCCTTGGCAAGCTGCTTATTGTCCTTGATAAGTTTTTCCACTCGCTCAACGATCCCTTCAGCCGGAACTTTCAAAAGTCCCATCAAGCTATCAACGGTATCGCTCCGCCCTTCGAGATACTTGACCAGCTCAGCCCCGGTATAAGCGGTTATCCTTCGAACGCCCGCTGAAACGCTTTCTTCCTTTACGATCTTAAAGCCCTCGATCTCGGCGGTATTCTGCACGTGCGTACCGCCGCAGAACTCACGGCTAAATGCCATATCAAGTTCATTGTCGCTTTTTGCCCCGATAGCCACAACGCGAACATCATCGCCGTACTTTTCATTGAACAGCGCCATGGCGCCGATCTTTTTCGCTGCATCGATGGGCATTGTTTTGGTTGCGATCGGTATCCGCTGTGCGATCTTTTCACGGACAAGATGTTCGACTTTGCTTATCTCCTCTGCGGTCATTGCCTTGGGATATGTGAAATCGAACCGTAAATATTCGGGACAAACCAAACTGCCTTGCTGTGCGACGGTTTCGCCGAGAACTTTTTGCAGCGCCCATTGCAGCAGGTGCGTTGCGGTATGATTTTTCATACTCGCGTGACGATTGTTATCGACGGCCGCGCTGACATCTTCGCCAACCGATATTTTGCCGCTGGCAATTTGGCCTTTATGGATCACACAATCCGCGATCCTTTCGGTCGTTTCCACAGCGAACGTGCCCAGATCGGTTTTGATCATTCCGCAGTCGCCGCTTTGTCCGCCGCTTTCGGCGTAAAAACATGTCTTATCTAAAACCAGCGCGACCTCGCCGGTCGATTCATCTATGTTGCCTTTGGTGTGAAAACCTTTACCATCGAGATAGCCGATTAATTTAGCCGAACATGAACTAGTTTCATACTTTAACATATCATCAGTTGCCGGCAGCTGCGTATCGGTAACCATCGCGACGCCGGTATCTTTTTTGGCCGCGCGGGCTCGTTGTTTCTGCTGGGCCATTAGTTTGTCAAAGCCTTCTGTGTCAACGCTCATCCCTCTCTCGCGAGCCATAAGCTGTGTAAGATCAAGCGGGAATCCGTAAGTATCATAAAGCCCGAAAGCATCTTCGCCGGATATTGTATTGTCTTTCGCTTTTTTCGCGGCAGCTTCGAAAATCGCAAGTCCGCGGTCGAGCGTTCTGCCAAAGCTGGCCTCTTCCGATTCGATAACCGTCTGGACAAGCTCCTGGCGGAGTTTGAGTTCGGGAAAAGCCTCCGACATAGTTTCGATAATGATCGGCACCAGCTTATAAATGAACGGCTCATGAATTTCGAGCACTCGTCCGAACCGGCTTGCCCGGCGGAGTATCCTGCGAAGCACATATCCGCGTCCGTCATTGCTTGGTATGCCGCCGTCGGTAATGGCGAACGTCAAACATCGCAGGTGATCGCAAATCACCCTGAACGCAATGTCTTTTTTATCTTCGAGTTTACCGGTATATTTCAAACCGGTCATATCGGATATCCCGTTCATGATCGGCGTAAATAAATCGGTGTCATAATTGGAAGGCTTATTTTGCAACACTGCCGCGACCCGTTCAAGCCCCATGCCGGTATCGACATGTTTGGCAGGCAGCGGAATGACCTTGCCCTCGGTGGTACGGTTGAACTGGATGAACACCAGGTTCCAAATTTCAATAAAGCGTGCGCAACCTGCGTTAACTTCGCATTTGTGCCCGGGCACGTGGCCCATGTCGCAATGTTCGGCTCCGCGGTCGATATGTATTTCGCTGCACGGTCCGCATGGGCCGGTATCGCCCATCTCCCAGAAGTTGTCCTTTTTGCCGAATTTCAAAACGCGCTGGGCCGGAATATCCGTAAGCTCTGGCCAGAG
>CAZITB010000110.1:0-8395 GCA_964542055.1 uncultured Candidatus Kuenenia sp. | reverse complement strand
AAATATGCAACCGGCTTTAGTAAGATAGACAAGTTAATAATTGCGATAACCCCATAAACAACGGTTATTTACCCATTTGGCGGCGTAGCTCAGTTGGTTAGAGCATGGGATTCATAAGCCCAGGGTCAGTGGTTCGAATCCACTCGCCGCTATTTTTAATGGTTTTAGTTTTATTGAAAAATCACTATTAACTATTAACTATTAACTATTAACTATTAACTAGCAACCTATCCTGCCGCCCCCATCGTCTAGCGGCCTAGGACGCCGGGTTCTCATCCCGGTAACAGGGGTTCGAGTCCCCTTGGGGGTATTCTGGGTCTTTTTGCACGACATTGCAAAGCGTTGCATATTTTTCATTAGCATTGCAATAATAAGGACTTACGTTACTGTCAATTTTCTTGTTGTTTAAGTCGGTACAACTGCTTGCAATTGTAGTCAGCACCCGATTCTGCACCCTTTTTTCTGCATCTTCTAGTAAAGACATTTTAGCTGCTTCTTGTATATCTTCTTCAGTTACTTGAGCATAATGTTGGAGTGCTATTTCTGGACTATTTCCTAACCAAGTGCAAACAGCCTTTACATTACCTCCTGTCTTCCTAAACAATTCTGTTTCTCTCGTACTTCTGAGATTTTGAAACAACTTTGGCCATGGTTCAAGTCCTGCCCTTTTGATTATCCTGTTTAGGTGTGTTCTTAAATTTACCTTAGTATCACTGTATCGGTTAATGCAGTATATATCGCCGTCTTTCGCTTTTTCAAAAGCTTCATGAAATAGCGTTTTAAGTTCGGGAAATATAGGCACAATCCTGATTCCACTATCTGCATGATGTTCAGTTTTTATAGCATGGACAGTAAAGCGTTCATTTTCAAAATCAATATCTTGCCATCTAAGCTTCAGGACTTCGCTAGGACAGCGTAAACCGCCCCACCTTGCCAAGCCAAAGATTAATCGCCATTGCGTATCAGGACAGGCATTGAGGACTTTTAAAGACATTTCATGGGTCACATAGAAGAAACGTGCAGGATTAGCTCTTACAGCAACTGATTGTCCAACAAATGGATTTTTAGTTAAGTACCCAGCTTCAATAGCCGCATTGAAAAACTGTCTTGACAAACCAATTAACCTTCGAACAGTATTTTCTGCCAAACCCATCTTTGATGATAGGTAGATTCTAAAGTTTTTGGCTTGATTCGCTGTAACTTCATCAATGTAATCCCCCCTAAAAAACACAGCAAGTTTATTAGCCGCATTCTGCCACTTACCTTTGGTGATATCTTTCACATCTGGACGACTTTGAATATAAGTATTAACCCATTTTTCAACAGTATATCTTTTACCACCGTATATAGGTTCAACTATATTCAATCGCTCTAACCTTCCGCGAAGTCCATCAGATATACCATTCAACCAGTCTGCAACAGCCGGAGAAACAGTTTCTCCAGTATCTTTGGATTTTATTAGATTCTGAATATTAATTCTTGCCGTATTAGCTTGAGCTTTTGTTACTTTACCCAGTGATATTTTGGGTCTAGCAGCATTTTCCCCTGAACTAAGTTGGATGACGTAAATTACGCCCTTTTTGCTTTTCTTTTTTACTATACTTGCCATAACACACCTTCCCTGCGATTTATCTATCATTTTAGCATCTTAGTTCAATTATTCAAATAAGTATTCTTCTGCTTTTCAATGAACTTATTTAAATCTTCGATATCAAACCTAACTGCTGTACGAAACCTTACTGCTGGAATCAACTCATCGGACTCTAGATTCCAAATTGTTCTCTCGCTGACACCTAAATAACTAGCTGCTTCTTTTACTTTCAAAAGTCTGTTTGGATAATCATTTGCTTTTACCATTTTCAACGCTCCATTCTTTAATATTTTAGTTCGAATTAAAATTATGTCTATATCACTCATGTGGAAAGTTAAGTCCTTAAATTGACAAAATATGACCCATAGTGCCTATTTGTTTTTTTGCCTCGAAAAAACGTCCTTTTGGGGGCCATAAACAAGGTTTTTTTCAACTTAACTTTCCACTACCGACCTCGATTTTTTCGATTCCAATTTCGTTTGTTAATTCTATTGCTTTCAATCCTGCATTTATCACATAATCTTTTCCTGGACAATATTTCTACACCACAGACAATACCGCCTATTCCAGGACATTTATTTTGGTTTTTTTTAGTAGCTAGTTCCGTTGACAGTTCTTCATCATTACCTACCTGCTCTAAGTACAAAGTATTAATTCTATCTTGCTGGTTAATTTCAACAGCTGTTGGTAAAACTGCTTTTTCAAAGTACAAACATCTTATTCCATCTTCGACTTTGCAAATATTTTTATCAGCAAATAAGCATCCACCATGATGATGGTCATAATTAGCACAGCCTGGCATCTTATCAGCGGGATTGCTTGAGCCTTTTATAAAAGTTAGTAATTTCATATTTAATCCCATTCTTCTTCAGGAATTGGCCATGAATTGATACAAATCTGACCTACGTTTATATTTTGACTCATGTAGCAACCAACACCTTGCATACCATTTCTGTTCACTAAGACTGTTACTCTTTGCACACCGTTACGTTCTTGTTCCTCACTTTGGCTTAAAGCTAATGCTAAATCAACATTTCCCAATTTGCGCCTATCCTCAGATAAATCTTTTTGTTTAATCACTGGTTTTTGCAAAGCATTTGAAGTAACTTGGGAAACTGATACAACTGTAATGTCTCTTTCAGAAGCTATCCTTTTGTGATGGATATACATTGAATTGATTTTGTTTCTTAAATCAGAATTACCACTACCTAAATCCATAATTTCTATATAGTCATTAATCAATATGTCAGGTTTAAAATTATGCACTGCTTCAAGGTAATCCAATAATCTGTCAATTTCATCAATTGAACAAGTACCCATTGGATAGTATTTTATTTTTAACTGACCACCCATTTTTTTACCTTGTTTTCTATAATGCTGAACAGTATCTAAGTTGTAAATTGATTGTCTAGTTTCTGTAGTTGTTTTTTCAACCTCACCAAATTCATTGAATTTTTTATACTCAACTTCTTGGGGGTCAGGTGAACTTACTAGACTACCAAATGCCATATCATATCTCATTTCAACTTCATCTTCTGGCATTTCATGACTGATGTGCAAAACTTTCAAACCTTGTATTAACGCCATTCTGCCTAAGTGGACACAGCCCCAAGTTTTCTTACCTTTGTATCCACCTGCTATTACTATAAATTTACCACGTTGTATGCCACCTATCAATTCATCTAAATGTGGAATACCAGTATACATTAACTGTTTATCTTTTTGCTTGTGGTAATAGGTAGGTACTTCGTTTTCAAAGTAATCAAGTCCTACATTGTATTTTTCAATACCGCCATTTTTCAATGCATCATACATTACCCTTTCACCTTTGATTAATTCATTATTTGCAAGGTTTTTTGCCATTTCCATACAGGCTTTTTCAAGTTCCCTTTTGCGTAAGAATGAATTAATTGATTTAAGTACGTAATCTTTGTTTACATTTTGAAAGTATGCCAAAGTTGTTAAATAATCATCGTAGATTTTTTGCATACTTTCATCTAACTCTTTAGTTTGATAATCTACTAAATGATTAATGTGGTCTTTAGGTGCTTTCTTAAACTGGTCAAAAAACCTATAACAACAGCGAATAATTGTTTCAGCAACACTGTTGTCAAAAAAAGTAGCAGGAATTGCTTTTCTAATGTAATCTAAGAAATCATCATCGGTGATTGCTAAAAATAAATAACTGTCTTGTACGTGTTGTGTAATTTCAATGTTTTCCACTTTGAATACTCCTAAATTTTATTTTAACGTTAATTGAATAATTTATTTTCACGCCTACATCATGATTAAAATAATTTTTTCACTTATACTCTTTTCCTTGAATCAATTAGTTGATATTTGTTAATAAATGGTGACAAATCTGATGACGAAGATGATTGTCTGTATGTTTGAATAATTGATTGTCTCCAAAAATCAGGATTTGTAAAAAGACTAAGTGGAACCTCCTTTCCTTCATCTAAATATTTGTCTTTGATAGTACTAAAGATGATTCTATGTACTGATTTTTTAATACCATCTACTATTTGAGGGTTTTTATCTCTAGCAGCGATACTAGCAAAATCATCAACCATTTGCCCTGCTTTGTTAAATGTATACTTACCACTGTATCCAAATGCTTCATTGTCAGGATTCTTACTACCTACTGTAATTCTTGCATATTCATCAGCTAGCTTCTTAGCGGTTCCTGTAAGTTCAATTTTCTTAGCTAATTCTTTATCAGTGATGCCTAGACTGTTTTTGATGTTTTCATATTGCTTCATAAATTGCTCAATGGAGAAAATAATCTTAACCCAAAACCTATCGTCATTGTCGAAAATTCCTTCAATGACTTCCTTGATTGTCTCAGGTGCTTCACCTTCGGACATAAGCTGATTGATTTTTTTAGGCCATTGATGGAAGTTCTTTAAATTTTTCTTCCTGTCTGAAATATAAAGCCAAAGCAACAAGGCTAATTCAAACTGTGAAGAATTTTCTGCAAAGCCTGTTATGTTTCTTCGCATACCAGTGGCTTGGTAATACTGGTCATTGACTACATCAGTTTCTGTAGTTGTTTCATCCGATACCAGACTAGATTCATCTTTTGTTGAAACCTTCACTGGTTCACTGTTGTAAACTTCTGGTTCTAAGCCAGGATGTATCCGACCAGAAATATTGGCTTCACCCTCTTCTTTTTCTTTTAAAAGATTACTGATGGAACCAGTATCCCCCTCTTGTTTTTTAAAAGAATTCTGGGGAACGTAACAAACTTCTAATTTATTAGAAGTTTGTGGAGTAGTCTCTGTTGTAGTCTTTGAAGTAGTCTCTGATAATTGTAAATCATTATTACCGCTCTTTTGTGTATGTTCGTTTCCCCTCTTTTCATTATAAAGTTTATTTACATCTTTTCTTAGTAAGTCACCATTCAAGCTATACCACGTAAGTCCGTTTTTATCTGTGAAATATATTATATAGCTGTTTTCCTCGGTTCGATTTTTTCCCTTTTTTGTTTTACCTTTTTTATAGCCTATTTTTTTTAGTGCAGTATCGAATACAGTTCTGCTTATGTTCAGTTCTTCAGTCCAACTGTCCCCTGATTTGTATAGTGAGTGATTGCAGGGTTCTTTGAATTTGTAAAATTTCTTTCCTTTTTGTTTGTCCCACCAGTAAATCATCTGCATTAGCAGTAGTGTAGCAGTGACCGAACCTGTTATTTTATTTAATTCTGGTGTGTAGACGGTACTGTTGAAATCTTTTACTAAATCTTTCATTTTCATTATAAAATCCTTTCATATTTAAATTACTGAAAAAAGAAATTGAGCTCTTCTGGATTAATACCAAAATACGTGTTAATCCCTGCTCATTGTATGCGTGCAATTCAGCCTTGTATTTTTCATATTTTTGGCTAGCAAAAACCATTTTGACAACTTCACCATTCGCTATCAGCAGCAACTCAGTAATGTCATTCGCTTGATGATATATTGATTCAAAATATTGCATAAAGTCGCTCATTCTACACCTCCCTTCTTGAATTATTGTTTTTAGCGTTAACATCATCATCTACTTCCTTTGGAGACATAATCAAACCCTTAAAATAAATATCTGAGGCTAAAAATTAAGATACACATCTCAATCTTTTAACCGCTTCTTAAGAGAGTATAGCCGAACTTTCATAGTGCTGTGGGTAAATAAGGGCTAAATTAGGGACAAGTAACGGGCAACTTTGTTGGATGTAAGAAGTAAAAAATAAGTGGTTTACGTCTGTGGTATTGCCGTATTTCAGGCTTTTCATGTCAGTAGTCGGCTGATAACTTTAAAACTGTGCTTACACAGTTATGTCAGACTATTAAACAGTAACTAATCAGTCACTTGAAATGCTTTTATATAGCTTTTCCCCTTCTTTTGTGATTACATACCCTTTACGAGGCCCATTAGGACGGTGGATTAATTTCTTGTCTTCTAAGCTTTCTAGTACATTTCTTGTTGTAGATTCATCCAAATTTGTACTAGCAGATATTACAGCTCGAATTCTGGACTGGTGCTTATACTCGGCCATATCATACAATACAGTTTCTTCGTAGTCAGTTATAGAAACACTAGGTTCTTCGTTGTCAGTTATAGAAATACTAGTTTCGCTATTGTTTGAATTTTTGAAATCTTTAAAAAGTAAATTTATATTTTCAAGTAAATTCAATGCTCGTTTTTCTAAAGTTGTTTGTTCTAACTTAACTGAATTACAAAACTTAGCTACCTTTGCATCGAGCTGTGAGCTTATATCTTTTTCAGTAATATTTTGTCCTGAATTTATTAACTTGAATAACTTTGAGAAAACTTTATTAATCACAATTCCTTCATAACTATAAAGAGAATGTGCAAATGAAATAACTTCAGGTGTTAGCTCATAAACACGATTTGAAAAAACTCGAGCATATTCAACGCCTTTTAGGATTTCTAACTTATTGTGTATATTATGTTTTTCGAAAACTGAACAAAAAGAGCATTTTATCCATAAGGGTGTTATTCCACGGTTGAGGTGTAAATGTTGTGTTTCTGAATAGTCTTCAAAACATTCGGATACATTTTGATTTAATTCATTTATCCATATTTGCAATTCATCACGCATTTTTTCTAATGAATCAATTGTTTCTTGTTTAATATCCATATTAGCCTCATCACGCAACATAAACATTTTTATTGGGCCCAGTATAATTATCAAAGATGTGTTGATACACAGAATCACACTTATTGTTGAAAACTTTCCGGTCATAAACAGAGGGCAGCTCTTCATCTAATATCTGCTCTATAGCTTGCTTAACCATAGCCCTTGTTTGTTGCCGTTTTTTCCAATCTAAAACTATCTTTTCTTGTTTTAGCTTTATAAGCAAATCTTTAGCAGCAGTTTTGACCTGCAATTCCTCTTTCTTCGAAAGTTTCATTTCAGGCTTTGTTAACAAGTCGAATATTGCTAATTCTTCCTCTGTAAGGTTTTCCGATACAGCTCGCTGTTCTTCCCGATTTAAATCTCTGGCAAAATCTACCAGCCTATTGAAGAATTCTTCGATATTCATTGCTCCTGCATTATATTCATCAATCATACGCTGGAATCTCTCCAAGTAATCCAATCTAGTACGATTGACTTCTATCATAGCAGAAAGTTTATCTTGTAGCAATTTTTGCAACCGTTCAGCCTGACTATGTTTCCTTCCTTTATCGACCTGCCTCCGCAGGAATGACATTTTCAGCGTTCAAAAATAAAATAATTAATAATCAGTAGTTAATAGTCAATAGTCAATGTTTGGGGGCAAAAGCCGGTTTTCGGGCTTTAAAAGTGGTAAAATGCCGTATTCCTAGTTTAAAATGCCGTATTTTACGCATCGAATGACGCATATCAAGGCGGTATCATTCCAGGGTTTATTTACTTGGTCGGATTGCAGGCTTATATTGAATCGATGTAAATGCGATAAAGTTCCAAGTTCTGGCCTCCAGCGCTGCCGGAACCAGCGGCATCGAATACTGCATCGATATGCGAGTTTAACACTGAAAATCCAGCAACAGATTCAACCAGATAATTACAAAAAATGAAAACCAACAAAAAAGCGGGCGATCGGATTCGAACCGACGACGTCCAGCTTGGGAATTATTCTGTTAGTTCTATAAACACTTTAGAAACATACACTTACGGAACCGGCAATTCTATTTTAACCACTGATTTAACCTCAATTAACGATAAAATACAGCAAAATCTCGCAACTTTAATCAATCGTTGGTCTAACTTACCCTCACATATACAGACAGCAATAATGACACTTGTGGAGGGTAATGAAAATGAAAAAACTTAATAAAAGAGCTTTACGAAAACAGAAACGGGCAGAAAAACTTAAAAAGATTAAACTTGCGAATTTTACTAAAACAAAATCTGCAAAGGCAAGCCATTATCTATATGATTTTGAAGATTACTTTTCTAGTAATCCAAATTTAAAAGTTATCCTATATGTCCGAGTTTCAAGCAGTGAACAAGGTTTAAATAAAAACCTTAAAAACTACATAAAGGTTTTACAAAAAGAAATGAAAAAACGAAACATATCTATAATTCGAATTTATAAAGAAGTTGGTTCGGGATGGATAATTGATGAAAACCGAACTCCTTTTTTAAATGCTGTTAAATTCGCCAAAATGCATGAAGCTGTTATTGTTGCACCATCGGCAGATAGATTTTTACGAAGCGAGAATTTTAACACAAAAACAAATCCTGATGTGATTCCGACTGAACATGACGGAACTTCGACACCATATTTTGCTAAGTCCTTGCTATTTCGTATCTTAGAA
>CAZITB010000109.1:7781-8780 GCA_964542055.1 uncultured Candidatus Kuenenia sp. | reverse complement strand
AAATATATCCTTGACCAAGAAAATACTGCTTTTGTTCAAATCCGACCAGAGTATTCTTCCTTTTATGATGAAATTGAAATCTCACTAAAGTGGTTTGATATAAAGGACCGTACTTCCGATGAACCAACAATTAAATATATTGCAAATCTCTTAGACGGTTATGACGAATCATATTTTATAGAATTGGAAAACAAGCATAAAAACTTCAAATATGATTACTATTACATATACACTAATGAAATGGTTCCTCAGTCCAGTAGGAGTTACAGGGTTTTTAAAGAAGTTGCTGAATATTTAGATGAATTTCCGGAGTGCGATCAGGCTGTTTTGCCGGCAATTGCAAGAATTAAAGAAGATAAGGGATTTGCCTTCCATGCTTTTGATGACAATTTAACCAAAGAGGAGATAAAAAGGGATTTAGTTCGTCTCTGTAATATGGAATCTGATTATAAGAGTGCATGGACATATGAAAGTCTTAAAAAAGCTTTCCAAAATCAAATTTTTGAAATTGAACAAAATATTAAACAGGATTACAAATCATTAAAACAAAAGATGGGTCAGTCTTTAGAAGAAAAAAAGAAGTCTTATTTAAATATCTACCCTCCAAATCAACTCATTAAATTAGAAGATACTGGCAAGCAAGTTGAAACAAATGAAGATTTAGTGAAATATCTCGATAATCTTTTATCGAAGTATGGTACCGGAGCTGACAATATCAAACTTAAAATTCATAACGATTTCATAAGACACTATATAGAAGGTAAACCACAAAATCAAAAGTTAAAAATAACAACTGAAGAATTTTATGATTTGACTAATGAATTCTATATAACTAATGCCATCAACAGTATAAAAAAAAGAGATAGACAGACAATCAATGAATTAAAAAAAATGTTATCAAATCGAATAACTTTTGAAAAATATGCTGAGGAATATTTTGCAAATACACGGTTCAAGTTAATGTATGACGGCAGAATAATTAGATTTAAACAATCTGTT
>CAZITB010000109.1:0-7771 GCA_964542055.1 uncultured Candidatus Kuenenia sp. | reverse complement strand
AAGGAATTTATAGTAAATGAATTTATCAAAATATTTGTTGAAAATCCTGAATTTGTGAAAACCATCATTGGATCGAAAGATTACCAAACAATTCAAGATACAATCAACAACAAGAACTTGACTTTAGATGATCTATTTGAATTTTATAGTAACCGAGAAAAATATTTGGATTTAGAACCTCTAAGCCAAAATTGGATTAATAGAACCGAAACATGGTTATATGAATTTAAATCAATTACCGGCATAGAGAATATTAATGAAATTGAACCAAATACCTTTCAGGGTTACTTTAGTGAGTTGAATAAAGTTTTAGAGGGTGACTATTTTCCATCTTGGTTATCTCAGAGGGTAATCAAGACTATCAAAGACAACTCTGTAACTACACATTGGGTGAAAGCAAGGATAGATTTCATTGAGCGTCTATTTAAGAAGGCATTATTGATCTATCCCCAAAACGCACATCTATCAAACGCCATCGCATATCTGAAAAAAATAAAACAATAAGTGAAAAGCAAAAAAATTTAGTTTTTTCCATACCCACTAATCCCCTCTCCTGTTGTTATTTTCAAGTTATATAGCCTGTAGTAGCAACTAGTATCCTCAAAAAAAATTTTCATATGTTTTATTTCTAATGTTTTTTAAAGAACCCCTATTTCTTTTTAAAAAAAAACTAAATACATCTAATTTTTAAATCCATTATCTTGTAACTTCATATAAACAAAGAACTTACGAGGATTTATTGGTTGAAACTTGCAGAAAATTCTTTATTTTGTGTTTTATAAATTCGTTAATTTTAATGAAATTCAGGATTGAATAAGGAGACAATAAAATGTCAAAAGAAGATAAGTTAGAATCAGATGCAGCACAACAAATCAATAATTTGCACCATAAAATGGTACGGACCACAGCCGAGAAAGCTTTTGAGATAGGATCGTTGCTGACTTTGCAAAAAGCAAAGGTTGGGCATGGTAATTGGCAAGTATGGGTAGAGGAAAATCTTGATTTTTCAATCGCTACTGCAAAGAGGTATATGCGAGTCTTTGCATACATGAAAGAAGATCCTTATATGGATTTGAGCAAGTTGAAACTGGGTGAAATTTATCAAAACTATAAAGATCCGTCAAAAACTCAAAAAGAGAGCAAAGACAGAACCGCATATCTCAAAAAGCAGGATCAGGAAAGAAAAAGAAGAAGAGAAGCATTTGCCAACAGGGAGCACAAGTATATCAATCCGCCTGAAGGTGAATATACAAATCAAATAATTTGCGGTCAATTTGAGCAGATAATGCCGGAGATGATCATTAATGGTTTTAAAGGTGTTTTTGATGCAATAATCACATCCTGGCCTTTCAATGGGGGGCAGGTATTTGGCAACAGCTACAATGATTCTAAAAAATACTGTGACTATTTAAAAATGGTTAGGCTGTTCATTCAACACAGTTATGAATTACTCAGAAAAGGAGGTCGGTTAATTGTTGATTTAGATGAAATATCAAGGAGGGGTCTACCTGGTAATCGCCATAACATGTTGGAGGTTGATATCTTCAAAATAATCCAAGAATTGGGTATTGAATTTTTTGAGATGGAAAAAATTGTTTGGTACAAGGAACATTCGGGCAGCGAATGGATTCCTGCGGGCGGGACTAAAAATTCACCAGAAAGGCCTAGATTCAAAAATAAGTATGAAACAATCTTAGTATTATGTAAAGAAACAGATTTACTTGAAAACATTAACAATGTCAAACCTGATCTTACAGAGTCTGAATACAAGTATTGGGCGCGAAACCACTGGGATATTTGTCCTATAACACATGTAACACCGCATCCTGCTGCATATACGGAAGAGTTATGTGCTCGTTTAATTAAACTTTTTACATGGCCAGGTGGTTTGGTTGGAGATTTTTTCTGCGGTTCTGGCACCACTTGTAAAGTTAGTGCCGATCTTGGTCGCAAGTTTGTTGGAGTTGATCAAAATCCTAACTACTGCCAATACAGCCGAGATCGAATCGATATGGACTCTAAGGCTTTAAAAGCAAAATATGCAGAATTCATAGGCGGTAAGTTAAGCAAATCAAAATTATTTTCAGAATCCACCGGTAAGACAATTCAAATGGCAAAATTGCCAGAAAATAAAGTTTTTGAAAATAAGTCTGCTTAAATGTTTGTTTTTGAAGTTGGCGCTGTTTTGTGTATCAACCCATGATTCTCAAATATGAATTCGAAAAGAAAGGCAAATAATATGTATAACATCAGAATTAACAATTACCAAAATAATAAAAAGAATTCATCAATATGTACACCTGAGCCTCTTAGCCAATATTTACATGGCATTCTAAGTGCTCACATCCAACCTAAAGTTATCTTCGATCCATCAATTGGTCAGGGTTCGTTGACAAAACCATGGGATGATGGAACAGTTAAAATAATAGGCTCAGATATTGATCCTTCATCTAAAAATTACTGTGATATTTTTATTGAGGGAAAATTTGAGGATATCACTACTTGGGATTATGAATTACCTAATTTGATTCTTTGTAATCCACCATTTAATGGTGCTCCCAAAAGAAAGTTATATCCTGAGATTTTTCTAAGACACATGGTTGATTTATTTGGCAACAGAGTTCCTATCGTTTTATTTACTCCCATGGGTTTACGTCTTAATTCAAAGAAAGTTAGCCCTCGCTGGAACTGGTTAAAAGATAATATGGAAATTACTTCAATAATTTCATTGCCTTTGGATTGTTTTGAAGGAGTTAAATTTCATGCCGAAATATTGATTTTTAATGTTCCTGAACTCAAGGCTCATTATTCGGCATGTGGTTGATTCTACTAACACAAACACAAAACGCTCAATTTGAGCGTTTTAGGAAAATTAATGAAAGGAAAAGTATGTATAAAATAATGTATGTGGATTGTCCTGTGAGATATGATAACCCAAGAGGAAATAAACCATCGGATGGCGGTATTACATACCCTACCATGAGTCTTAATGACCTAAAAAGAATACCAGTTCATAAAATTTGTGATAAAAATTGCGTTCTTTTCATATGGGCAACAATGCCAAAACTCCAGGAAGTCCTTGAAATAATTGATGCATGGGGCTTTAAGTACACCACTTGCGCATTTACCTGGATCAAATTGAATCGTAAATCGAAGACTATATATTCTGGTTTGGGACATTGGACAAATGGTAATGCTGAAGTGTGCCTGTTTGCGAAGCGCGGAAGACCCAAACGATTAGCCAAGAATGTTAAACAGGTAATTATGGCACCATTGGGGCGGCATTCCGCGAAACCACCAGAGATACGTGACAGGATAGTAAGTTTGATGGGTGATATCCCAAGAATTGAATTATTCGCTCGTGAAACTGCTTTAGGTTGGGATTCGGTTGGCAATGAAATCGATGGCAAGGATGTTTTTGAGGCAATCGATGATATTTATAACCAAAAGATTCTAAAATTAGATGAGGATCTCCATATAAAAGCAGCTTAATAAAAGACTTTATGATTAAAATAGAAAGGTATTTCGAAATGGATGTATCGAAAAGGAAAAGTAACAAAGGTTACGACTTTTGGGCAACTCCGCAATCGTTGTTTGACCAACTCAATGAAGAATTCAACTTCGATCTTGATGTTTGCGCTTCAGAGGACAATCACAAATGTGCCAATTATTATGATAAGCAAACAGATGGATTGAAACAAAAATGGGAGGGCACCTGCTGGTGTAACCCTCCTTACGGTCGATCTGAGATAGATAAATGGATGAAAAAAGCATATGAATCTTCATTAGAAGGAGCAATTGTGGTGTGTTTGATACCCTCCTCGACCGACACCAGGTGGTGGCATGATTTCGTAATGCAAGGTGAAATACGGTTCATTAAAGGAAGGGTAAAATTTGAAATAGCCGGCAGAGATACCAGCCCTGCACCATTTTCCTCAGTTATTGTTGTATTTAGACCCAAAGCAAAAGCAGCTTAAAAGTAAATTTAATTATAAGGATTTTCAAAATGAGTAATAAAAATGAAAAAATAGATTTCTGGCAAGAACTTGAAAACTACATGCAAGCGGTAAAGGCAAGTGCTATCACACAATATCGATGTTCTGATATTCCAAAACAAGAGTTAATCAGTGGATTTGTGGGTTCATTGGTAATGAATATCATAAGTAAGATAGATTCTGGCAATGAATTATATCAACGTTGGGAAGCTGAAGACGATTACATTTCGGCAAATATGATTTTAGATACAATGCCAGATTACGGTGTTTTAATAGGATCTGCTGCATATAGACTGATAGAGCAGTTGGAAATAGAACTGCAGGGAAATCCAATAGAGGGCAACTTAGAGATAAAATTTCTTTTAGATTGTTATTTTAGATATTTCCGTCAAGACGATAGAGGGATTTTAAACCAAATGTTTTATTGTCATAACCTGCTGACAAAGCCTGAAAATAAAACCGAAATGACCAATTTTGATGAAGTAGTTGAATCATTATTAGGTTTGCCATTTATAAACCCTTCATCATTGATTATAGTGCATCATTGTATGCGTAATTTATATAAGAAAAAACCAATTCGAAAAGATGTAAATATGTTTTGTGAAATCTGTAAAGATGCAGAAAAAAAGATAGACAATAATGATGCAAACGCATTAGCAGGAAACAAACTGTGCATTGAGTACTGTAAAAAAATAATTAACTTAATAGATGAAGGATGACATGTGTAAATAATTGCTTATAAGCCACCAGTTCGTTCCTGGCAGGTCTTTTTCAATTGTAAGTATTGATACTCTGGATACAGTAAAAACCTGCCAGTGAGGCTCTGGTGGATTCTGGTGTGATTATAAAAAAATTATTAAATTTATAACAGCTTCAAACAATCATAGAAGAATTCATTTTTAGAGTGTAGCTGTTTTTTGTATTTTTGTAGTTATAAGATAATTTTACAGGAGAATAAAAATGAATAAAAGTAGTAAAGAAGTAAAAAAGCCATGTGTAACAGCAAAGGAATTGATGGATTTCGTAAAAAATGAAATCAATGAAAATGTTTGCATATCTAACATCAATGAAGTAGTAAATGGTTTATGGGCTGAAAAAACAACATGCGATGTCAGACACCATTTGATGATTAGTGGTATAAGAACGAGCAGTATACAACACTTTGAAGCTGCCAAAGCTTTGCATCAGTTATTAATGATTATGCAGGAAAATGATCTTACCATCGATGACTTGGAATCTGAGCATATCTTGCCAGAGTTTACTTTTGGTGATAAGCAGCTGAGCTTCATAGTTAAAACCAGAGAACATGAGTATGAATTCTATCCGATTATGTTATCTGATGGTATGGAATCAGAGGAATATTCGGTAATCAAAAATGAACTTAAAAAGCTGGAACAATCAGATTGTTCTGAAGAATCAAAATGTGATGATTCTGTAGATTTTTGGAAATGGTAAATTATAGGAGTAATGTAAAATGGGTTGGATAGTAGAACAAATACAATGTCCTAGATGTGGATTTGAAAACGCACAGCAAGAAAGAAAAATTGAAGGACGCAATCGAAGTGTCATATGTATCAGGTGTGGTTATTCTAAAGATGTCTTCTTTAATCACGAAAAATATGAATCTCTCAAAAGTTCTTCTGAGGGTCAAAATGATTGGGAATTAATGGACCAATGTTGGTTAACAGAAGAAATCTTTCCCAAGGGCAGTTATATATTTCGAAAAAAACATACATTCAAAAACAGCATTGGTGCTGTTAGTGAGGAAATTTTAGATGATCTAACAAAGGATTTAGATAAGTATGATCATTGCAAATATACGTTTAATAATATGCGTTCGTGGTATATGAAAGACCTTCATGACGGTACCATAGAATTATTTTCGGTTGAAAAATACAGAGGATTAAAAACAATAGAAGATTCATTGGATTTAGATATGTTCGAGGATTTGGAAGAATTACAGATTTTCAAAGAATTAATGGCAGACGGAATGATAGAAGAATTGGACCTTGTCAAACAGGTTAAAAAATTCCGCTATTCAAAAGGTTTTTTGGATAATAAGGGAACTGTATCTGCCGGTATATAACTGCTTGGGAATTTTTACCATGGATATTAGTAATTGAACCACTGTCTGGATTATCAAGAAAATCAAAAATGCTTCAATAGTGAAAAGTTGATCTTTATTGAATAATTAGAAATAAACTTTATAAGGAACTAGAGATGAAAAATTGGATATTGAAACCTGTCAGAGATCCTGATTACGGTTATGTACTGTTAGTATTTAGCGAATATGATACCTTTCATTACCATTACAGGTACATATCTAAATTACCGAAAACTATAGAGAAACTTTTAGCGTTGGCTTATATCGAAAATTCACAAACCTGGTTGGGAGCATGGTTTGAAAATCTTAAAGACGACGATAACATTATCATTTATAACAAAGATTTGATCTATAAATATTCTGATATAAAGCAAAAGGTTTTAAAATTAATAGAAGCGGCAAGTTAAGCAAGTGCGATAATCATGGCTACTCAGTTCCAAATAGTCAAACTAAAACCGTTACCTGCTAAAATAAGAACGGCAAACTGCCGGTATTTTTAAGTGGACAAAATGTCCACTTAATTTTCCCATTACTTGTTTCAGAATATGATTTCAATGGTTTGCTATTATATGTCAACTTCTATTCAGGGTCTGAATGGAAGTTACCATTGTTCAAAAGGTAATGGAAGTTTGATCTGCACTACCCTTACTAAAAGTTCACCAGACCTCACCAGTTCAATTATGAGGAGCTTTGTCCTTGGATTAGTATGATTACTCAGGATCCAGTAAAAACCTGTCAGTGAGCCACCTGGTCGATTTTAAGCTCTTCTATTTCAGAAAACCCTTTGAGTTGATGATAAATTTGAAAAGTGTAACTAAAATCATTATTCTAATTCTATGAAATTTAATGACCTTATAAAACAAATCAATCAAGTAGATATAGAGATTCAAGAAACCAATGAAACTATGGAATTTACTAAAGACCCAACTCATTTGGTATTTTTGAATGATCATCTAGAAAATCTACTTTGCCAGAAAAATGTTCTTGAGATAAAAGTTTACAAAATGAAAAAAGAAAAACCTTAAATTTCTGAACAGTTTTTTATGCAGCATCATCTTTTCGAAACCTAACCAATCTATCATAATGTGATTTAAGTTCAGGGTATGCTTTTTCAAGCTTGTGAATCGCTCTGGTGTGTATCTTGTTAAGATTTGAATAACTAAGTCCCAGTATTTGGCAGATATCTTGATTGCTGAGATCCTTACAATATTTCAAATAGATGATTTGCTTTTCTTTGGTTTTCAAAGGTCTAAGTGATATACCTATTCCTGATTGTTTTTCAGGTTTTATAATTTCAGACATATTTACATCACTAAAAATTAAACCTCTTTTTCCGATTACATTTCTTTTAATGAAGTTCCTTGTAGAATTTCTAAGAAAACCATTTATGTATTTCTGTCGATTTTCAAATGAGATTCCTTTCGATTTGCATTTGCTTACAGCTTTTAAATATTCAAAAATCAGATAACCAATGAGTTCTTCTTTTTTTAAATTGATGTAAAACCAAATACCGTTTGATATCTTTTTGTGAGAGATGTAGTTATTTATTACCATGATCAATTTATTATAAACGAAACACTTAAACCCATCAGGTAAGTCTGTCAAGTAATCCTTAATCTCTGTATCTATAAAACTGCTTTCATTTTCCACTTTCTGTTTAACTCACAAATTA
>CAZITB010000108.1:0-8987 GCA_964542055.1 uncultured Candidatus Kuenenia sp. | reverse complement strand
AATGTATAATTTCCTTAGTTCAGCCCCTGATACAGCCCGTTTCCAATCAACAAAAGATCCCGATGAATCTCGTTGGATGCTTATTATTAATCAATTAAGAGTAGGGTTGACTGTACCAATATATTTTGTAGCAGTAGCTGCATTTGCTGTTATGACTTTACCAAAATTTTCAAATTTAGCCGCTCCTATTCAGGAAGCTGTACTTGAAATTCCGAACGAAAAAGTACGTTCTCAATTGATTGTACCTATGTTCTTAAAGCAAATCATGCCAATTGGAATAACAGGCGCATTTATAGCATCACTGTTAGCCTGTTCGATTAGCACTTTCAATACTTATTTTCTGGGCTGGTCTGGTACTTTTGTGCAAGATATTGTCGGACAGATTAAACGTAAAGAACTATCGAATAAAGCCCATATTCGTTTACTTAAATATTCTTCTGTTGGCGTCGCATTGACTGTTTGGATTCTAAGTATGTTGTACAGGGAAACTGACTATCTAATCATGTTTATGCAGATTACAATGGCTATCTATTTTTCCGGTGCCGGGGCAATTCTTATAGGCGGGTTATATTGGAAAAGAGGAACAGTTGCCGGTGCCTGGGCTGCTATGATTACGGGAGCTTCCGGAGCTGTAATTGGTCTTTTTGTGCGTCAATTGTGGCCTTTTCTGCCTTACCTATCATCAGTGTACAAAGCTTGCCCCTTGAATGGTATGGAAATAGCTTTTTACAATTCGTTAGTTGCAATTACTGTTTATGTGATTGTGTCGTTATTTACTCCTGAGAACACTGTGGATTTTGATAAATTATTCAACCGCAATAATGAGACTGTAAGAAAGATAAAAAATGGAAAAACTGAAAACGAAAGAATCCAAGCGTAAAATACCTAAAGTAAAGGGCATAGATCTTGAACACGCTTTGAATTACATTAAGTTAGAAGATGTAGGTGAGGAATTTATTTATGGCGATTATACCAGTAAAATTGTTTTATATCGGAAAGGCAACAGACCGTTTCTCGAAAACATAGTTGATAAGATTACGACTTCTGAGATGCATTCTTTGGAGAAAGTTAAATCGATTATCTTGTTCTGCTGTAATGAAGTAAAATGGGCTGGTTATTATTTGAAGGAAAAAGGAAAAATCCTAGAGCCCGACCGCGGTATTTCTGAAGAAGAAATAATTAAATCGGGTTATGGATGGTGTAATGAGCAGGCCAGGGTAGCTTGTGCTTTAATACAAATACTAGGTTTAAACTCTCGTTTAGTGTTCATTTATGATCCTGACAATCAATATGGCCATGTAATTATTGAGGTATTGATTGATAAAACTAAATGGTTAGCGATAGATCAATCGTTAAACTTTCCTTTTATTACATCTGATTCAAATTTATTAAAAGCAGTTGAAGTTAAAAATATAATAGATTTAAACAACGAATTATATCAAAACTATATAACTGAATGTGAGAAAATTAGAAACGACCTTGGTTATAAAATTTTAAATAAATACTTTAAAATGTTAACAATGGAAAATCCGTTATTAGCTTATAGACATTTGGGCTATTATAACTATTTTATTTATTGATCATGCTTACCTTAGTAGCAAATTGAAAAGAGTTCTACCCCGAGTTCTCAGGTTTGTAAGATGGTTCAAATGTAAAGTCTGGAAACAGGCTTAGATTTGGGTTTAGTTTTACGGCAAACAAATAATGATTATATCTAAAATTTAGAGGTAGATAATGTGTAAAGACTATGGATTTATAAAAAAGAATTCTTCGGAATATGTTATTACAAGACCCGATACCCCTAAGCCTTGGATAAATTATATTGGTAATGAAAAGTATTGTGTACGATTCAGCCAGACAGGTGGTGGTGATAGTTTTCACCGTTTTCCCAGGGTTAATATGGTAACTTTTGGGCAATATGATGACAGCCCTGAATGGTTCAGCGATCAGCCGGGCCGTTGGATATATATCAAAGACAATCAGAATGGTAGATTCTGGACTACTAATTGGCAGCCTGTCAAAGCTGATTATGAATCATATAAATGCTCTCATGGCATCAACTATTCCAAAATAGAATCTAAAACTAACGGCATTTTATCGAGTTTGAGAATTTTCGTTCCTTTGAATCAAATTTTTGAAATTTGGACTGTTGAAGTGAAAAATGAACATTCTGAAAAGGCAGATTTAGATGTTTTTCCATTTGTTCATTGGTTCTTGATTGACAATATTATGAAGTTTGGTTTTGCCTCAGATAACCACGCAAGATATGATAAGACTGAAAACCTGATTTATACCTGGCTTAAACGCATCCCAAGACCTGAACAAAACTATGCAGCATTTATGGCATCTGATTTCATTCCGGATGATTATGAACTTAGCCGACGAGACTTTTTAGGCAACTATGGAACTTTTGATAGTCCAAAAATGTTAGTGGAAAATAAAACTCACAAAACTGATTTCGTAGATTATGAACCAATGGTAGGTGTCTTACAGAAATCAATTGTTTTGAAGCCCTCTGAAAGTTTCAAATTCAACATTTTAGTTGGTAGTGTTGATGGAAAACAACAGGCAATTGAGCTGAAGCGAAAATATCTTGACTCAGCTTTGATTGAAATGGAATTTGAAAAACTCCAAAAACATTGGAATGACAAATTGTCGACAACTGTCATTGAAACTCCTGATTCAGAACTTAATTGGCGTGTAAATTATTGGATGAAAAATCAGGTTTATCATCGCAGCCTCTGGGCTGGTCCCGGCGGAGATAAAGGATTTCGAGATCAATGTCAGGATGCTGAAAATCTGATTTCATTTGATTGTCAACACGCTAAAAAAATTATAAAAGAAGCAATGATCAACCTGTATTACGATGGACGTTCTCCTCGAGGTTGGCCCCAGGAACCAGGAGGCAATTTTAACAAAGATGATTACCGCGACTGCCCTATATGGTTGGTTTATTCTCTTTGTGAGTATGTAAAAGAAACAGGAGATCAAGACTTTTTAAATGAAACACTGCCATATTTGGATAAGGGACAAGGTTCAGTTTATGAACATATTACAACCATTCTTGATTTCTATTGGAACGACAGGGGAGTTAATGGTCTCAACCATATCGGAAGAGGTGATTGGAATGACAGCCTTAATGAAGTAGGAATAAAAGGAAAAGGTGAAAGTGTCTGGTTAAGTATGGCAGTTGTAAGGGCATTCAAAGAATTTGCCAGACTTGCTGAATATATCGGTGAAAATGCAAAAGCTAAAGAAGCTCAGGAAAAAGTAAGCCAAATCTCAAACATAATTAATGAAGTTGCATGGGATGGAAGATGGTACACAAGAGCTATTAATGATTATGGAAACGTAATTGGTTCTTCGAAATGTAAAGAGGGGAAGATCTTTCTACTGCCTCAAGCATGGGCAATGTTGGCCGGAATCTCAAGCTCAGAACAGAATTCAAAAATGATCGAAGCCATTGAAGAAATGCTTTTGATAGAATATGGTCCAATGGTCCTTGCCCCTGAATTTACAGAATATCAAAAAGGCGTAGGTAAGATTTCAAATAGACCAGGTTTCTCTGAAGATGGTTCAGTTTACAATCATGCAGCAGCTTTTTTAATGGCAGGCTATTGCGCTATCGGCGAAGGAGACCGGGCGTATGATATATACAAACGAATCAATCCTCTGAATCCGGCCAATCCTCTTGACAAAAACTGGTCCGAGCCATTTGCATACAGTAATTTCTATATGGGACCACAAACAAGAACCCCAGGGAAAACTCTTTACGGTTGGTTAACCGGGACCGCCGGGTGGATGTTGAAGAACTGTATAGAAAGGCTTTGTGGAGTTCAGGCGGATTATGAAGGTTTGCAAATCAAACCTGTTTTACCTTCAGCATGGAATCAAATAAAAATAAACCGCCAGTTCAGAGGAACTCATTTTAATATTTCGATAATGAAATCAGAAAACAAATTCATAAAGGTCAATGGCGAAGAAGTAACTTTACCAATAAAGCCAACTACAGATTTGGTGAACATAGAATTAGGAATATAGAAATCTGAATAGGTATATTTAAAATTTCGAATTATTACGTGTGAATCAATTATCTCGAGGAAAAATGGAAAAATATGTTTTAGTTGGAGTTGGCGGAAGATCATTAATGTTTACCGATGCTCTTTCCGGTCCTTATAAAGAAACAGCTCAGCTAACCGCTCTTTGCGATAACAACAAAGGCAGAATGGAACTTCGCCGGGAGAAACTGGCCAAAGCCGGCGTGGATGTTAAGTGTTACGACGCCAAAGATTTCGATCTGATGCTGCGCGAGCAAAAGCCTGATACCGTGATCGTCTGCACCAAAGACAGTGTGCACGATGAATATATCTGCCGGGCAATGGAATTCGGCTGCGATGTGATAACCGAAAAGCCCATGACCACCGATGCTTTGAAATGCCAGAAAATAGTTGATTGCGTGAAAAGAACAGGCAAGAGCCTGCGGGTTACTTTTAATTATCGCTATTCTCCGCCTCGTACTCAGATCAAAAAACTCCTGATGGACGGTATCATCGGCAAGGTCCTGAGCGTCGAGTTCAAATGGATGCTCGATACAAGCCACGGTGCAGACTATTTCCGCAGATGGCATCGCGAGAAATCCAATTCCGGCGGATTGATGGTCCATAAGTCAACCCACCATTTTGATCTGATAAACTGGTGGCTGGGTTCCAGACCTGAATCTGTTTTTGCCAAGGGCGACAGGGTATTCTATAACGAGCAGCAGGCCAAGAGATATGGCCTGGAAAACCACTCAGCGAGATGTCTAACCTGCCCGGTAAGTGATAAATGTAATTTCCATCTTGATATGGCCTCTTACGACGTAATGAAGCAGCTCTATCTAGATCAGGAAGAATACGACGGCTATCAGCGGGACAGATGTGTTTTTTCAGACGAGATCAATATCGAAGACACGATGAATGTCACAGCCAGATTCAAAAACGGCGTATATTTGAGCTACAGCTTGAACGCCTTTAGTCCCTGGGAAGGTTATCATGTGGCTTTCAACGGCACCAAAGGCAGGCTGGAACAGCACTGTGAGGAAGCTTCTTATGTCAGCGGTGATGGCAAGGTTCAGGGCGGTTTCCAATCCGAAGGCACCTGGGTCAGAGTTTACCCGCACTTTAAAACACCATACGAGATAGAAGTCGATGAGGGCAAAGGTGCCCACGGCGGCGGTGATGAGGTTATGCTCAATGACATCTTCGGCACACCCAAACCGGATCCACACAAACGAAATGCAGACTATGTTCAGGGCGCCTATTCGATCCTGACTGGCATAGCGGCTAATATATCGATAAAGGAAAAGAAAGACATTGTAATAGATGAACTGGTAACAGGACTGCCGGAACCAAAGTTTGTTGTCAACGGCGTTGATGAGAAAATTGAGTACGTAAAGGACGCCACCCGAATGAGCGGCGGAAAGCCGGCCGAAGCTAATATACCGATGGATGTTTCGGCGCCTCAGTAATTTTTGTGGCTTAGTATATATTCTGTATTGTGAGAGGAATCAACATGAAAATTATCAAATATAGTTTGCTATTATATTTGCTTTTAATATCAAGCTCATGTAATAAAGGCAAAATTGAAGAATTTAAAAACACTTTTGTCAATACTCCATCAAAATTTGTTCCCTCAAATGAAACACATACTTACATTTGTGAATTTTCGGAAGATGAATATAAGTTAGATAACAACGAAGTGAATTTAGAATTCTGGAAAAGTAAACCAGAGATTGCATTTGACAATCGAGCAAGCGATGGGAAAAAATCTGGCCTTTTTACATTTGTTAGATTTGCCTGGACAGAAAATAATTTATATTTTTACGTAGAAGTACAAGATAACAGTTGTGATTCAGAAAACATAAACAGGAAACAACTTTGGAAGGGAAATAATGTAGAATTCATTTTTACACCTAAATGGTACTCTGAACCTTTCTATAATGAATATGAATTTCTGTTTAATTGCTTTGGAGATTACATTGATTTGCATTGGTTGAAGGGGTCAAGTTTGAATGAATCTCTTGAATGGGAAGCAGAAGGTATGGAAATCAATTTTTTTGATGAACTTGTTTTTCATAATAGTTATGACGGTTGGTGCTTCGAAGGCAAGTTACCTTTTGCTACGCTAAAAATTTCAACACCTCAAAATGGTGAGCACTGGGGAATGGGTTTATTTAGGTGTCATCAATTGAAGGAAGACTTTAAAGATTACTTGGCCTGGTCACCGCCCTTAAATGATCCCGTCAAATTTCATAAACCATCAAGTTATGGAAAAATCATATTTGATAAGCATAATGATTAGGTTAGCCCGAATATATGTAAGTTTATGGCTAACGACATCTTGCGGTGATCTTTGAAAAGTTGATAATGTTGCTTGTGATAAATTTTGGAGGCTATCATGAGCAAATTAGAAAAGACTGATACCGACCAGCAGCAGTTCTGGGAGATGGTGTTTGAGACATTCAGATCAAGTGGACTATCAGTTCGCCGGTTTTGTAAGCGAGAGGGTCTCTCTGAACCATCTTTTTATTCGTGGCGAAAGAGGCTTTCGAAAGATAATACCCCCAGCAACGAAGAACAAGGAATAGACTCATCATCATTTATTAAGGTTTCAATTCCTGATCAGCAATCATGTAATTTGGAGCTTGTTCTGACATCCGGTAACATCTTAAAAATACCAAATGATTTCAATACTAAGATGTTGAATGATATTCTTTTAGCATTATCAAAGGCGGGTTTATGCTGAGTCTGCCTTCATCGGTTAAGATATTCATATATTCTCAGCCTACAGATATGCGGAGTGGATTTCGAAAACTTTCGATGCTGGCGGAAAACTTTATGCTCAAGGATCCATTAAGCGGTCATCTGTTTGTATTCTTTAACAAGACCGGTGACAAATGTAAGATATTGTTCTGGGACAGGACGGGTTTTGTCACCTGGTATAAATGTTTAGAGGAAGGTACGTTTGAGAGACTTCCTAATAAAAACAAGTCTCCAGCAATTGAAGTTGATGTTGTTAAGCTTACATGGATACTTGAGGGCATTGATCTGTTCAAGGCCAGACGAAGAAAACGCTATAATCACAAAATTATTTGAAATTATTTTGCATTTATAGCCTCTCTGGCTTGCAAATATTGCATTTATAGCTATAATATCTTCTATGGAACAGACAACTGAAATAACATCTCAAACCAGCAAAGAACACCTTCCCGATGATACCGATACGCTTAAGGAAATGGTACTTACATTGCTTGGCAGGATCGACGATATTGAAGGTCAGCTGCTTTATCTCAAACGACAGTTATTTGGCAAAAAGAGCGAAAAACTTAATCCCCAGCAGAGATTGTTATTTGAAAATCTTTATAATGAAGTCCAGGCCAAGGTAGAAGAAAAACGGCAAACAAAAAATACTAAAAAATCCAGAGCCAATGCCAATCATAAAGGCAGAAAACCTCTTCCTGAAGATCTTCCCAGGCAGGAAATTGAGATAGAGCCTGATGAAGCAGAGAAGATTTGTTCTGTATGCAGCAGTGATAAGGAGCGTATAGGTGAACAAGTAACAGAAAAACTTGAATATGTTCCGGCATCATTCAAAGTTAAAAAGTATATCAGACATAAATATGCCTGCAAACAATGCCAGGGCAATATCTCAATTGGCTCACTTCCTGTGATGGCAATCGATAAAGGTATTGCCGGTGAAGGATTGCTGGCTCATATAATAACCTCAAAATATGCCGATCATGCCCCCTTGAACAGATTAGAAGGCATTCTTAAAAGACATGGCGTTGATATAACGGTATCTAACATGTGTGACTGGGTTGCAAAATGTGCTTATCTTTTAGAGCCGCTGGTCAAAAGAATGCATCATCACATCCGATTGTCGCCTAAGATAAACACTGATGACACCAAAATACCCATTAAAAGCAAAAACCGCAAAGGTTCCACGCATAACGGCTACTTGTGGACCTATATCGATGATAAATTCAATGCTGTATTTGATTTTACACCTAACAGAAGCAGGCAAGGCCCAATTGATTTTATCGGCAAAAAATATACTGGCTATGTTCAGGCAGATGCATATAGTGGTTACGATGAGTTGTTTGAGAAAACACCTGCCACGGAAGTTGGTTGTTATGCCCATGCAAGAAGAAAGTTTGAACATGCTATGGATAGCGATCCTGTAAGAGCTGCTCGAATGATGGCACTATGGGCAAAACTATATGAAATTGAAAGCAGAGCGAAAAAAGAAAAATTCTCTAAAGCACAATTGCTCCAAGTCAGGCAGGAAGAGTCCAAGGCAATACTTGAGCAAATCAGAGAAGCTATATATGAATATAAAGATCAGGTACTTCCCAAAGGACCTATTGCAAAAGCAATAAATTACACATTGAACCAGTGGGATGCTCTGATGCAGTATATTGAAAATCCCATACTTGATATTGATAATAATTTATCAGAACGAACATTGAGAATGGTTGTTATTGGCAGAAAGAATTATATGTTTGCAGGCAGTGAAGCAGGTGCCGAAAGAGCAGCGATAATTTATAGCCTTGTGGCAAGCTGCAAATTGAATGGTCATGACCCGTTTGTATACTTTAATGATGTGCTCAGAAAAGTAAGCACTCATCGGGCTGATAAAATTGATGAGTTGCTGCCGAGTAACTGGAAACCGCCAGAATCTAAGCCAGAAGATACCAGCGTCATTGATGAGCAAATAATAAAAGTAGCATAATCCCCAAAAATAGCGTTAACTATTTTTTTGCAGGGGTGCACTTAGCCGTGTGCTTACGAATATATGGTGGTGCAACAAAATTTGCAACAGCGATGTACTTTTGGTTTACTGTTGGATAACTTACGTGCAACTGCCGGTTTCATAAGTCATTGATTAGTAATCATTAATCTGAACTTCGACGAAGTTTTTAGGCGATTTTGCGATAACATCTTTATATA
>CAZITB010000107.1:0-9595 GCA_964542055.1 uncultured Candidatus Kuenenia sp. | reverse complement strand
GTTTAACGTACAAAAAAGCGAAGATTGTTAGCCCCAAACCAATCAAAATCGGGATTAACCCGATAGGTTGAAAAGCGGAATACTCTTGACCATACGTCAATTGCGAATTTTTCCACATGGTGAAGATCCACCAGCCGACGACCGATAGGCCGAAAGGCAGCAAGTAGATAAAGTTTTCAGTGAAAAAAGCTTTGACGCGCATCTCCGTCTCATGCTCCATTTTTTCAACCGCGCGATAGCGGTTTGAGCGGAACGATTCATTGATTTTATCGCCCCATTTCTCTGATTTGCGAGACATTTTTACCACCTCCTTTTGAATTATTTATTGCTTTTAGTCGCCTATGCCAGGGGCGCTGAAAGGGCCTTGTCCTCACAGGCCCCTTTCGTCCTTTCCCGAAGAGACCTTTTCCCGCTGCACTTGCAGCTTTTGGCTCTGTTTTTCTTGTTGCTGCTGCTGTTTATTTTCAGCTTGTTTTTTAAAGTCTTTATCCTTATTTTCTTGAGTCAGTCTTTTGCTTTTTGAAGCTGCAGCTTTATTCAAATTTGCACTTTTTTCTCTGGTTTTCTCTTCATGCCCTGAAAAAGACTTAGCTTTAAAATGAACGGAACCATTTTTCAGATTACCCACAAATTTTTTATAGGCACTGTTAATCTTTTGACTGATTTTATATTTTTGCTTACTTAGCTGCATTGTAAAGGTATTGTTCTGTTTTGAGATTCCAGTTCTTTTATTATCAAGTGTAACTTCATAAGCATGTTTCTTTCTATTTAGTTCATTAGAGTATGCAGCTTTTTGAAACGCATTAATTTTTTTTATTTTTGATTTCCCTAAAGACTTTGGCAATGATCTTACTTGAGATGCAATGTATCTATCAATAGATTTTTTATTTAGTGCCCTACCATCTGTAAATGATTGATTGATAGCATTTTTGGCATTCAACGCTGAAACTTGCTTTAACTGCTTTCCAGAAAGTTTTGAAGCCAACAAATCACGCGCGAGCAATTTTGCATCATTATTTTCGCCGTTTTTTACAAAATGTTCAAGCTTGTTAAGTTGACGCTTATATCCTTCATTTTTTGCAAAAGATCGCTTTGTTTGTGGATTGCTTTTAGATCCTTCCATCTCTTTTATTGTTTTTGTGTGTTTCGGATGAAATTTCTTATCAAATGATTTAAGTGCAGATTTCACAGCTATCTTACTAATTTCTTTTCCACTTTTTGTTAAAGCCATTGCCGCAGCTCCACTAATAACCGGTGCTGCAGCAGCTATTCCGATTGCCATAGGACTAGCAAGAGCTGCCACCCCACCGGCCGCAACAGCTTGCAAAGCAAAGCTGCCGGCTGCACTCGCACCGATACCCGCCCCTAAAGATCCAGCAAACTTATCTAGATTACCGAAAAATTTATTTTTGCTATTCAATCTCGGAGAAGATGATTTTTTACGATTGGATTCATCTACTTTTCGCATACCTTCACTCCAAGCATTTTCCGCATCTTTGCCAATGCGTACATCAGCAATTTGGTTAGTCACCCCAACTGAACCAGAACCAAAAATATTGCCCACACTCCCACCTATTGGGCTATTATGTGAAACACCAGGAGTTGGACCAACTCCTCCCACCAGGGCACTTTGCGTCATTTCAGGAGATGGAGCAAAACTCATTGGTTTATTTTGTTTAGATGACAAGATTGGATCTGAATTAAACATAAAATAATCCTTCGGCTTTGTTAATCGTTTTCATCGTTTACAGCATCATCACCATATACCGTAGAGACCCCTACATCAGTAGCTTTTTCACTAGCCTCGATTGCTCTCTCTGAAGAATTGCTGATATCGGCATGTAATGATGCCACTTGATTTCTAAGAGCAAAACTGTTAACAGCTATTTCCGATATTGACACATTCATTTGGCTGGTAATAAATTCTTCTAAACGCTCAATTGATGCCGCTGCTGAGCCATTTTCAATAATCCAACCAACAGAAGCATTGATAAACTCTTCTACGTTCATTCCCTGACGCTTTGCTGCGCTACGAATAAACTCCAGATTATCTTCGTGTATTGTAATTTTCACATTAGATCCTTTTATAATAATTTGAGCAGTGACGCTCTACTCATATACACATTTTTAGGTATTAAGAAGGTAATCGAAGAAATGATTATTGAATTAAACAATGGGACGAAGCCCATTGGGCTTTTTTAAGGATTAACTAGATCAGTCTTTCCAATCTATTTCTATTTCAGCTAGATGTCGTGCTTCGGAGTTATAAAATGTCAAAAAATATGTTTTATTTATACGTTCAATATCGACGTTAATTATGGTATCAAGTTTACTCTCAATCTCTTTAAGTCTATTTTTCAAAAGATGAGAATTAATTCTCTTTTGTCCTGATTTTTTTAACAAACTATACTGTTTACTTCCTATTGCTTTCAAAAATGGATAATCAAGTGCAACCTTTCGATTAGTCGACTGAAAATAATAAAACATAGATGCTTCCGTAGAACCAAGTTTTCTAAGCTTTTTGAAATCAAAGCCAGTAAAACTAAGAGCATTATCCTGAGCTCGCTGTAACTCATCGCTTATTTGGAAGCGGACAACATCAGCAAAAATATCGAAATAGTTAAAAAGTTTAATCTTATAAGGATTTGTTTTCAACAACCCAATATAATAAGTACCACCCAAACACTGCAAGGTATTTCTGATATAGTCATGACTTCTTCTGTTTTTGTTTTTGATGATTTTTGATATTTGCGAGAGTGTATAAACCCCTTGTCGTTCTTTTAAGAACCACAGCATAATACAAAATGCATCATTGTTCATGTTTGTCTTGTCTATTTGCATTATCTCATTTGAAACTCTCATTTAATTCCTTTGCAATGACTTGTAGTATTTTTGTGTGGCTTTGAAGGCACTTGAAACTCCTGGTAGATCCATAATCAATTTAGTTTTTTCCCGGATTGACAAATTTGACTCGTACATAATCCTAATAAATGTTCTATTTTCGGGAACATCAATATTGTTTATAGTATATAAAAAAACTGCTAACCAAATATCGTCTGCGTGTTTTAGAGCACAATCATCTTTTTCGTTAAGCTCAACCGCAAATCCTTGTGACGCAAGAAAAGCCCCGTATACAAGAGCCCGTGATGCACGAGTGTCCTCACTGTCAGGTCTTCTTACGTAACGAACAATTTTTGCTAAAAGTGCATGGTTGTTGATTCTTATTGTGGTTTGTGCATCTTCACGCTGTGTGTTTGTTGTCACAATGTCAAACTGTGGCAAACTGGTTCCAAGTCCTTGAAGGGTTGCATTGGCGAGGTGCCTTGATGGTAACCGATATTCATTTTCATCAGACCCTTTTTCATGAACAACTGCCGCATGATAAGCAGCTAAGCCATCACGTATCCTGCCATTGTCATATAAATTCTTCAAAACATCATCTATTTTGCAGATTCTTTTTGTAGATTCATTTCCGAATTCATCCTGTACCTTTTTGTTAGCTATTTTTCCTTCTTCTAAGAGAAATAGTCTTGCCCCCAGCCTATCAAGGCGTACACTTTCAACCTCCCCAGTACTTGGTGCTTGTGCAAGATACTGTTTGACTTTATCTGAACTACTCAAATCTGCATTATCATCAAGTGCTTGAGATATCTTTTTAGCCTTCGCAACCTCCTCAGTACTTGGTGCTTGTGCAAGATACTGTTTGACTTTATCTGCATTGCTTAAGTCCACATTGTCGTTAAATTCCTGTGATAGCTTTTTAGCCTCCGCAAAATCTTCCATACTTGGTGCTTGTGCTAGGTACTGTTTTACTTTAGCCCAAGAAGACAAATCCGCATCACCCCCCATCGCATTCGATATTTTTTTTGCATTCCTAGTTTTTTTATCAATGATTTTATAGGTTGGACTAGCGGTGATATATGATCCAGCATTTTTAATATTTTTCCATGTATCGCCTGGATCTTGCAACATTTGCGATTTAAAGTATGCCGCATAGAGTTCTGCATAACGAGAAGAGAGTATTTGTTCGTATTCATCCAGCGAATATTCAACGGTTTTTTTAATTTTATTCCATCTTGAATAAGATAACAAATAGTTTGCTCCATCTCCTAAATTATAGGCCTTAGATAATCTTTGAAAAAAGCCTATAAGATCTTCTTTACTACGAAAACGCATAGGGTCTTTTGCCACTTCTTTAATTACTTCTTCAAAGAAAAATTTTTCAACCCATGAGTATAGTTTACTGTCAGGAGAGACTTTCGATGCTGCGCTAATTACACTTTCTTTAAATGATTGCTCTCCGGTCCAAAGAATTTTTTTGCTAAATGCGGCATAGTCATTGTTAGTGACAATAGTCTCCGGAGGTGTTTTTTCGCCAAATTCTCTAACCAGGGGACGAGTGTCGCCGTTTGAGACGGCAACAATTTCTGCAACGGACATACAACCTGATAAAAGTACACTAATTGCTATTGGCAACAGTGATTTGTGATATAAATTAAGCATTTTATTTTCTCCCAACTATTGTTTTTTTAATTGACATAAAACATATGGCGATACTGGCGATCGCGGCTAGTACGAAAAGATGTTTTTCCGGATATGGGTCATTTGAAGCTAACTCAGCCCACCTTTCTGTAAAATCATTCACATAATTGTGCATAGAAATGATTATTTCAATTACTGTATTCATGCAACACTCCTGTAGTGTCTTAGCAATCTTCCCGCAATCAGTAAGCTAATACCGGTTAGAACCAAACTTGCAACCGGTCCACTTGCAAGTTTTACAAATTCATGCAATGCGATACTCCAAACGCTTGAGCTATCCAATTTTGGCAATTTCTCAAGAATCCAGTTATTCCACAACAGCTCAAACAAAACCCAATACAAAAAAAGAAAAATACCGATATTCAAAACTATTGTTCTCATAATTCATCCTTTGAGTAAAATTTAGAACGTTTTGCGTCCTTACCCCTATACACAAAATGACTATCTTCTAAAAGATACAAATTTTATCAAATCAACGCTGAACGAACGTACTAAAAGTCCAATTCTAAAATATTAGAATTGGCATTAAAGTTTCTAGACACTCGTTTTTTACTGCTTTTGGTTTTTGTTATCGCATTTGGAAAATTATGGTTTTCTATACATATTTTGGCACTAACATGTAAAAACTTTTTGCCAACGTGATCATCAGCCTTCACTGTTTTTGATTTCAAACTTTTTAGTGTACTATTTGCAGCAATTATAGTTCCCAAATTTTTAAAAGCTTTACCATTAAACCGACATTTTGTGATTTTGCTGTTTTGACCAATATTATAACCCTCCATAGCTAATTCCCTTCATCGCCAAATGATTCGTCAAATACTGCTGAATTTCCAACTTCTGTTCCCTGGTCACTGATGTCAATCGCCCGATTCGGATCGTTCAAAATATCTGCATGCAAGTTAACAATCTGATGACGTACCGCATAACCATTTACCTGACTATTCTGCAATGCGGGCAATATATCGTCCACAAGTGTATTCTCAATCCGCCTCATCGCCATGGTCGCGATCCCATGGTCCAAGTGAAATGCAAAGAGATCTTCGCAGTACGCATTAACATCCATGCCCTCTTGATCCGCAAGATTATAAATTGCCTTTGCCAATTCTTCATTGTTTACTTCTATTTTCATAATTCATCTCCTAATTTATCAATGTAAAGTGCTGTACGCGACACTTGGCCGCGTACAGTCAAAAACGTTTTGACAGTGTTAAAAACATTTTGCCATTTTCCTGCTCACCCACACTGTCAAACTCAACAGTCTCTAGATCATATGAAGCTATAATGACAGCGTCTTTGATCCAAGGATCAATGTGATACCTCGCCTCTAGTCCAAACCCGATGTTGCCACCTTTTGCATCACCCCCAAAAACGTGCTTATAGTTGACATAAGCTCTTCCATAAATATTTCCATACCCAAAATTAGGTGTACTCAATTGTGGTTTTACGTAGAAGGTGTCCATTGTCTCATCAATTTTTTTCAACTCTGCCTCGTACGGATCATTAGGATACATTGGATCATACACTAGATCTTCGGCTATAACATCCTGTTGAAGCCAACCCGCCCCAGCACCGAAAATGATAGGAGTTTCAGCAATTGAACTTAAAACTTCTGCATAATAATTCATGTAACCACCCTCAGAAGCTTCACCCCCTATACGAGTCATCATCCCCTCAAGTGTTATATCAGCAAAATTAATTTCTCTTAACCGTACCTCTTCATGCACCAATTTAATTGCTGCGTTATTGTCAATTTGGCCTATTCCAAATTGCATCGTAGTATCGTCTTTAACCATTGTTCCCGTTTCACCTGCCACTGCAAAAGCAGCGGCGATTACGCTTGCCGTAATTACCTTTCTCATAATTCATCCTTTAAGTAAAGTTTAGAACGTTTTGCGTCCTTGCCCCTATACACAATTTACCCTTACTAGCAAGGTATAACCCTCACCAACTCCAGCCAACAGAAGTCGTGGCACTTGTTTCTTCACCGTCGAAAGCTATACCCGCTGAAAAAGTGGTAGTGTCATTGATCTTTGCGCCATATTTGGTAGCAATCGCAGTATTTCCTTTGTAAAAGCCTGTACCCATCGACACGGCTTTTGTAGCACCGGGGGCAAATCGAAGATCAAGGCTGGATAAAGCCATAGCCAATGTTGACCCGCGCCGACTTTCTTCGCGCACTTCATTAGTTGCTTTTTCGATCTCCCCGCGCATATTCTTTTTGAATTCAGCGAGCCGGTCGGCTAACTGTCCGACAATAACGACGTCGTTATATTCCTGGCCTGCAGCCACATTTACGATCCGCCGCTTCATGGAGTCATTACCAACCGATACGGTTTTCTCTTCATCAGCTACTGACTCGTTCCCAAGCGCGACTGCGTGATCTGCGGTAGCCTCCGTATTCGCGCCAATGGCGGCAGCTTGGTTGTCCGCATCGGCCTTTGCGTTATAACCATATGCAACACTATCAATACCGGCGGCATAAGAACTATCGCCGACCGCTGTTGTCGGGTCAGAAAGCGCCTGCGCACCGCGCCCAATAGCGATGGAACCATCGTATTTTGCAGTTGCGCCATTGCCGACCGCAATGTTATTATTTGCATCAGTATTTGCACCTTCGCCAATCGCTACAGAATTTCGTGATTCGGCCGCCACCGTCGCATTTGGAGATGTGAAGTTTTTTGTGGGTTCGTCGTAAACGTCATCACCGTTGCCATCACCGCTACCGCTATCTTCGCCGCCGGATGTGCTCGCCTCTGCAATTTTTGAATCGGTTTCGGTTTTCGTATAAACACTATCAGCATCCGCTTTTGTGGCAAGAGCAAGCTTTGTATCCGTTTCCGTTTTTGAATAATAATCTTGCAACTTTGTATCGATCTCAGCTTTTGAATAATGATTGTTTTGCAAGTATTGCAGATTGACTGCGTCATGGATATTAATTGGATCAGCGACTGCCGTCATGCGCCGATAAAAGCTTGAATCAGTGTCGCCCACTGAAACAGTATTATCCCCACTAGAAGAGGAAAAAGCGCCTATGGCGACAGATTGATGATGTGTCGCGCTAGCAGCGCCGCCCAATGCGACCCCATGGTTGTCTCCATCAGCACTTTGACCAATCGCTATAGCACCAGAACTGTCAATTGCCGCCCCATTGCCAATCGCTACACCAAATGAGTCAAGCTCTGCAGAAGCAAAATTTCCTATAGCTAAAGATAAGTTAGAATAACTATACGCATATTGTCCAATTGCCAGCCCACCATGGTAAGAAAGCACCTGTAGCAATTATGCTTAGAATTAAACTTTTATTCATGAAAAAAACCTTTTTCTTGTCTTGTGAAGATAAGGGCCGCTATTGTCATCAAGGAGAATATAATTCTTGCGGCCCTTCAACTGTATACACAATTTGCACTTTTCAAGACAGTGAAAGTAACTACACTTGAGTAGTTACTTTCAGCCCAGAAGAAAAGGGGAGAAAAGTTATTTGAAGATATTAAGAACATTCATTGGAGAGCCGGAGTTGATTGCCTGAGCCGTCGCGGTAGTAGATAAATTTTTGCTTTCAGTCATCGCTTTTTCTACAAAAGCGTTTTGAATGCGTTGCGCCGTTTCGGTTTTTCCCTTCGACCTTAATTTTTGAGTGTAGTCTCGGATCATGCGCGCTATTGATGCCGTTTCCTGCTGCTGCTCCAGCATGGAGAGCGCTTGGCGGGTTGACTCGCTGAGCGAAACGGTAAGTGTTGGCTTAGTGAAGCCAACGTCTGTGCCGCTAAAAAAAGGCACACCCTGTTTTTTAAGGATAGGAATTGAATCCGTCAATTTTAATGTATATTCGCCATTATTGCACCTAAAATCTTGAATTGATCCTGCATAATGGCAGTCATAAATGTTTAACATTTCCCCTTTTATATCCCGAGCAGCCGCAGTTACAGCACGTCGGGCGTGATCCTCAATCTCATTTAATCCCGGAATAGGAAATTGTCGCATATTATCGGCGGCGGCGCTAGCGACTTCGCCGGTGTAGTTCAAAAGAGAGATATAAAATTCTAAATTTTCAACAACATCAGGGCCCAGCTGAGCGTGCATCCGAGAGTTTGCTTCCATGAAGTTCTTTTTATTCATATCAATAATCCCGCTACTCGCGCGCCCTTGGACGTGGTAGCTAACGCCCAAATCCTCATTTTTGATAAAAAACGCGCGTTTGTCCCAGCCGAGAGCCCGCATTTCTCGCAAAATGAAAGAAATGGGATTTATCGTAACCTGCCAGGCCCCGGATTCCGAGCGCGTTGCGGTTTTTGTATTGCTTTGAATCCTATTAAAAGTTTGCGTAGCAGTTCGGCTCAGCGACTTTTCATTCCCCTTACTTTTTTGCTCGCTTCTGCTCATCTGCTGTTGCTTCGACCTCTGCTGCTGCTCGCGCGTGGTCTTTTGATCTTGCTTCTGCTTTTCAGTTCTCTGTTCAGCGCTGCTCATTGCAAAAACAGGCTGTTCCACCAAACAAAAAAGCGCAATTGCTGTTAGTATTAATTTCATGATTGCTCCTTTTTAAAAGTCTTCAAAAGATTTATCGAAATTTTCAAATTTCTTATCGAACTCACCCCATTTACCGCCTGTTTCAGCAGGGGTGGGTAAACGCTTAATCGTAGTACCGTTTGTGTCATTTGAATCGTGTTGTTGCATTGCCTGGGCAGCTTTTTCTTTTAGTGAAAACTCATCTTCGATGATTGTCATAACTGCTTTGTTGTTATTGATCGCAATCGTAGAAAATAGAATTGTCATCAAGATAAAGAAAATCCCTGCAAATTTACCTGCATTACCCATCAGTTACCTCCTCGTAAAATAGCGTGTACCTCTGTATCATTCCTTTTTGCGGCCTCATCTAAAACATCAGCGCGTGCACTTTTATCTGTAATAACCGCGTAAAATATAGCGCGCTGAATTGCCTTAAAATCTTGCATCTCGTCCAAAACCTCTTTGTTGTGGACCATTGATTGATATTTTTCCAAAAGTTCTTCGCTCTTGATATGTAAGAGTTCTATTTTTTCAACAAGTTCTTTGG
>CAZITB010000106.1:0-9603 GCA_964542055.1 uncultured Candidatus Kuenenia sp. | reverse complement strand
TTTTTATCAGACCTTATTCCGGCTTAAATTTTCAAATAACCGAACTATTTTTCGGCATCTTCTGTCGTTTGCTCCTGTGGTTGCTGCTCTTGTGCATCCTGACCCGGAACTTGCAGCTGGGCAGTATCAGTTTGAAGTTGTTCGATCAAAGAATTCAATTCTTTGTTAGTCTTCTTCAATGATGTCAGATCTTTCATATATTTTTCAACCTGCCCAGTTAAATCTTTGATCCGCTGTTGTGAATCTGCAAGCTGTTTTGTTATTGCTGTCTTCTCTTGTTCGATTGCACTTAGTTGTCCTTCGATGCGCTTTGAGGCTTTAGAAACAGCTTCTGCTTCGGCAACCTGATTTCGCATATCTTCAATTTTTTGATTTAAAGATTTATTTTCCTCAAGAACTTCGCTTAACTTAGCTTTGATTTGAGAAAGTTCTGTTTCCAGTTCTGCGATTCGATTCTGATCTTCCTTGTTTTCGCATCCAGCTAACATGAAAAACCCTACAGCACAAACAACAATCAATAAACCTAATTTTCTCATTTTTTGCTTCCTAAATAATTTAAAAATCTTATTCATAGAAGTGTGTGGATTCTGTTTCCGCCACTGCTGGATCTATCTGATCGCAATCCATGGTAACCAGCACTCTCTTGCCGCCTGGTTCAAGTGCTTTAACTACAACTTTCCACGTAACTTCGTCTTTTGGAGCAATAGAAGGCAAACTTGCAAAAGTAACTTTATTACCGCTTACACTAACTGCGGTTGGGCCGCTGCCTCTTACATATTCCATGCCCTGATCAAGTTCTGCAGTTATTGCAACATTAGTTGCTTGAGCCGAACCCTGGTTGGTCACGGTGATTTCATAAGTTTCATTCTGGCCGACTTCGATTGGGTCATGTATATCGACAACTTCCAGAAGTACCGCTGCTATTCCTTCCACTGCTGTTACCACAGAGCTTTCAACTGCCTGGGCACATTCTGCGCTGGCTCTAACAGTATTGCGAGTTTCACCCTTTACTGCGGGTACATAAGTTACTTGCAGCTGCTCTGATGCTCCCGGCGCAAGTGATCCTAAACGCCATACAACCATGTTGCCTTCACGTTGGCCGCCCATAGAAGCATTAGAAAACTCTGCTCCTGCGGGTATCATATCTTCAACAACCAAACCCGTTGTGGGCGCATTTCCTTCATTGCTCACAGTAATGTCGTATGTGAGATTTCGATCTACATAAACCGAATCCCTGCCGGTCTTTTCAATAGCCAAAACAGGCTCAATTACTTCTACAGCAGTTTCACTCGACTCAGCTCTCATATCGCCTGCAGCTCTTGCAACAGCTTTGCTGGAAAATTGGCCGGTCTGGTCGGCAACTGTCATAACTGTAAAATCCTTGCTTTCGCCGGGCTTTAATATTCCAACTGGAATATTTACGGTATTACCACCGCCAACCAGGCTCATTCCCTGTGGAAGCTGATCATTTATCACAACCTCAGTTGTTGTACCTGTTCCGGTATTCCTTACAGTATATTGCAATGGAATATTATCACAAATAACTACCATCTCCGGAGCGGTTTTATTCAGCGCAAGCTTAGCTTCAACAACCGTGGTCGTAGCACATGCCGGCATCTTATATGTCGCTGTCGCACATTGCCTTAGATCACCTACCGAACCAGCTGTTCCAACAACACTGATCCTGCGACTGCCCTGGGGTTTGATTGAAGCGAGCCTCCATTCAATTAAGTTTCCTTCAACTGTTTGCGGCTTTGGGTCTGAGCGCACAAATTCAAAATCATTATTCATATACTCGGTAATCACAACGTCTGCCAGTTGCCTGTCGGTAAGATTTTCAGCAGTGATATAATAGGTAAATTCTCTGCCTAGCTGAACTTCTTCGGGCATTTCCTTTTTGATTTTCAGCACCCCGCATCCCTCACATGGGTAAATAACCTCAAATTCTTCTGTCTCCATCGTTCTTTGTTGTGGTCTCTTTTGAGCAGAATCATTTAACCGCTGAGATTCCGTTTGATCGGCAAAAGGACAACAGCCGGGCAAAAACATTGCCGAACCAGCGACCAAAACAAAGCTAACTAAAGTTTTAAACATGATACACCTCCAAAAATTATCTTTAAATTTTTTTCGGTGGCTTCTTGCCCCCTGTTTTTTCCGCATCCATATCCGGAAAACATAATTACATCACATATATAAAATGCTAACCGCGGGTTTATGTGATGTAAAGAGTTTTTTTGGATAAAAAATATTAAAACGATAAACAGATTATCAAAATCTTCTTATTTTATCCTTTTATCCCCATTTTGCATGTATTTACGCGAATTTCCGAATTATTTGCTGGCGCGACCGGCCTCGAATGCCTTAATATTCATCTCGACAAACTGCGGCTTAACACTTTCCTCGATTGCACTTTTCCAGGCATCCAGCTCCAAATCAAGCCCCTTGCTCATCGCACCGAGAACGACAACATTAGCTGCTCTAATATCTCCAAATTCGATCGCTTTTTCCACAGCATCGACAAATATCAAATTTTTAAATATCTTTTTCGCCCTCTGTTCTACATCTGAGGGATATTTTCCCTGGCCCATAGAAACTGTCACAGGAACAATTTTCTGGCTGGAAATCACTGCCAATCCATCTTCGGCCAGATAATGAGCGTACCGCAAAGCCTCAACCTGTTCTAGTGCAGCCAAAACTTTTGCTGTTCCTTCTTCTACAAGCGGACTGTAAACTTGTTTACCATAACGAATCTGCGCAATAACCGATCCGCCGCGCTGAGCCATTCCGTGTACTTCATTCATTTTAACTTCAAAGCCGCTGTTCATCGCAGCTTTTGCCGTTATCGTACTAGCGAGCAAAATTCCCTGTCCGCCGACACCTGCCAAAACAATACTTGTTGTATCACTCATTATAGTTCCTTTTCAACTGTTATTGCACCAAAATTGCAACTCTGCTCACACAAACCGCATCCAGAACAAAGAAGCGTGTTAATCTTCGGCTTTTCGCCCTTTTCTCCGCGTTCGATAGCAGGACAACCAAGTTTCAAACAAACGCCGCAATTTTTACATTTTTCCGCATCGATACATTTTTTCTCGCCAACCGGCTCACGCACCGCAAGCGGACAAACGGCCTTGCTCACGATAAGAGAGACTTCTGGGGTATCAATTTCACGGCTGATAATTTCGGTAGTTTCTTTCAGGTCATAAGGATTGACCGTAAAGACCCGTTTTATCCCGCACGCCTTTCCGATCGCTTCGATAGATGCCTCAATGGTAGGTTCTCCCATAAGCGTCTTACCTGTACCCGGATGGTCCTGGTGGCCGGTCATTGCCGTGGTCCTGTTATCAACGACAATCAACGTTGAAGCACCTTTGTTGTATGCAATATCGATCAAACCGGTAATGCCGCTATGGAAAAAAGTGCTATCGCCCATTATGCCTACAACTTTATGTTTGGCACCGGCTTTATCCATTCCATGAGCCATTGTAAAACCGCCGCCCATGCACAATATCGTATCAAGACTCGATAGCGGCGGCAGAGAACCAAGGCTGTAACAGCCGATATCACCTGTAACGACCAAATCCCGCTGTTTACTTAAAACGGAAAACACACCTCTGTGCGGGCAGCCCGGACAAAGCACAGGCGGCCGGCCTGGCAAATCTTTTGCCTGTTCAACAGTAGTTTTCGGCTCATAATCCCCGCCCTCAATTTTCGCTTTGCACATTCTCAACACCGCCGGTGTAAGCTCTCCAATTCCAGGAATAACGTCACGGCCGATACAATCGATGCCCATGGCTTTTACCCGCATCTCCAGCAGATCATCCATTTCTTCGACAACCAGCAGCTGGTCAACACCAGCAGCGAAATCCCTGATCAATTTATCCGGGAAAGGATTTATCCATCCAAGTTTTAAAACCGAAGCTTGGGGCCAGACTTCCTTAACATAAGCGTAACTGATACCACAGGTTATTATCCCAAGCGATTCTTCAGCCCACTCGATCTTATTAAGTTCAGGGCTTTCGTTGGACGCCTGTCGCATTTTCCCGAGTTTCTCCTCGAGCTGCACTCGCATTTTTCTCGCCCAAAGCGGAATGGTAACATACTGCTGAGGATTTTTTACAAAACCGATCTCGGTAGGCGGTGCAATTCTATCATTAAGTTCAACCGGTCCTTTCGAATGACTTATCCTAGTTTCAGAACGAACCAGAACCGGAGTATTATATTTGTGCGATAATTCCATACCTATTTTAACAAACTCTTTCGCCTCAGCTGGGCTGCTCGGTTCAAGCATGGGCAGTTTGCTAAAATATGCGTAATTCCTTGAATCCTGCTCATTTTGAGATGAATGCATGCCGGGATCATCGGCCACAATTATTACCAGCCCGCCCGCAACTCCGGTATATGCCAGTGTCATCAACGGATCAGCCGCCACATTCAAGCCCACATGCTTCATCGTAACAAGAACGCGAGCACCCGTTTGAGCCGCTCCGGCACCAACTTCCAGGGCAACCTTTTCATTGGGAGACCATTGGCAGTAAATATCATCTTTATATTTAGCCGCTACATTTTCCAAAATTTCCGTCGATGGCGTACCGGGGTATGCCACAGCTACCGTAGCCCCCGCTTCATAGGCACCCCGCGCGAATGCTTCATTACCTAACAATAGTTTCATATTTATACCTTTAATTACTTCAAAATTTATAGAAAACATATTGTACTAAATACCTCTTCCAATTTCAACTACCGGTTGCAATTATTCTTTGACAATTTACCCCATCTTGTTAACATGGAATTACTGATATAACAAAATTTGAGGGGAAAAATGAATACTAATTCTAACCATAAATATACAAATTTTCTCATAGATGAAAATTCGCCATACCTTCTTCAGCATGCACATAACCCCGTCAACTGGTATCCGTATTCAGACGAGGCATTTGAACTTGCCAGATCGCTGGACAGGCCGATTTTTCTTTCCATCGGCTATTCAACCTGCCACTGGTGCCACGTTATGGAACAGGAAAGTTTTGAAAACACCAAAATCGCGAAGATTCTCAACGACAATTTCATCTCCATCAAAGTCGATCGTGAAACCCGTCCCGATATCGATGCAATTTACATGAACGCTGTGCAGGCCCTCACAGGCGCAGGCGGCTGGCCGCTTTCGGTCTTTCTAATCCCTGAGGGTAAACCCTTTTTTGGCGGTACATACTTCCCTCCAAATGATATGTTCGGTAAACCCGGTTTCTATAAGGTTCTAACACAAATCTCCAAAGCTTGGAAATCCAGCCGCCGCGACCTTCTGGAATCGGCCCAAAATTTGACAAATTACCTCAATAAGCAAACTCAATCCCAGGTATCCCAAATTGACGAAACGACTTTAACTACTGCCTTCGAAATTCTTGAACAGATTTATGACAATCAAAATGCCGGTTTTGGCAGTGCACCTAAATTTCCCCAGCCGCTGATCCTGGACTTTCTTTTTCAGCATTTTCACGCTACAAAAAATTCTTCCGCACTGGAAATGTGCATCACCACCTTAAATGCCATCGAAAGAGGCGGAATACACGACCACCTTGGCGGCGGCTTTCACCGATATTCAACCGATGCCCAGTGGTTTGCGCCCCATTTCGAGAAAATGCTTTATGACCAGGCTCTGCTGATCCAGGCATATACGACCGCTTATATGCTGACTTACCAGAACAAACATCTCCGGACGATCGAACATGTCTTCAGTTTTTTGCAGACAGAAATGACCCATCCCGACGGGGGGTTCTATTCGGCGATGGACGCCGATTCCGAAGGCGTAGAAGGAAAATTCTACACATGGACAGAGAGTCTTATAGATCACAATCTGCCCTCATTATCTGCCGACATCTTTAAGGCACGTTTCGGCATAACCGCCGAAGGAAACTTTGAAAACGGCGAAAACATTTTATACGTAAATAAAACCTATAATCACCTCGCTCAGCAATTCAAAAAAACACCGGATGAAATCAAACAGATCATACAAGATTCAAAAATCAAACTATTAGAAATCCGAAATAAAAGAGTCCGTCCATCTTTAGACGATAAAATTTTAACCGATTGGAATGCACTCACAATTGAAGCTCTTGCCCGCGCTGCCAAAGTCTTAGATAATCCAGATTATTTACAAGCCGCTCAAAAAGCAGCTCACTTTATTTTCGATAATCTCTATCAGGACGGTAAACTCCTTCATGCTTATCGAAACGGCAAAACTCATCCTCAGTCATTTCTTGAAGATTATGCATTTATGATTAATGCTTTGATCGAACTTTACCAAGCCGATCATAACCCCGACTGGCTTGCCAAAGCCGACAGCCTTGCCCAAACGATGCTCGACAATTTCAGCACCGATTTTAACCTGCTCCAGCAAACCCCAAAATATAGCTCCCAACTCATCGCCAAAAATGTCCCGCTTTATGACGGCGTAACCCCCTCCGGCAATTCCGCTGCAGCCATCGCCCTGCTCAAACTTTCCAAATTCACTTATAATAACTCGTACTTAAACAAAGCCTTGTCAATAATCCAAAATGCTTCGGCGGATATAAAAGAGTCCCCGCTCTCTCATCTTAGCATGCTTTGTGCTTTGAACTTTTATCTGGGCCCCTCACACGAAATCGTTTTCGTCCATTCCATAAATGCCGACGCTAACAACAAATTCGAAAACATCCTCACACCTGTTTATCTGCCAAACGCCGTAACTATAACTATCACAAAGGAAAATTTAAATAACCTTTTCGCGATTAACGATTATCTAAAAAACTTCACCGCAATTGCAAACAACCCCACTGTTTATATATGCACCGATTTCTCCTGCAAATCACCAATTTACGATCCGGTTACCCTCCAGCAACAACTCCAAACAATGAAATAACAAAACTCAAAACTTAGCGACAAAAAATCGAATTAACAAATTACTCCGTCAACTCCTCAGTCCTCTCAACCGCCCTTTTATACCTTTCCTTACCCAGTCTGCTTACCACATCCAGACCGGGATACATCTCTTTAAACTGTCCCTCGAAGGCTTGCTCTATCTCAACGGCTTTGCTGTAATGCTCCAGTGCCACCAAATTCTCCCCCAGTTTATCAGCAACACTCGCTAGCTTATATTGCAGACGCCCACTGCCCGGATAAAGATCAACCGCCCTGACCAGGTTTTCCAACGCCTGTCCTAAATTCTTCCGCTCATCTCCAATCCTGCTTAGCAAAATATAAATTTCCGCAAGGTTTTCATAATGCTTGAAATTGTGCCTGTCCCGCTCGATCGCCTGCTCAAAAGATTTTCGACCTTGAACCAGAATCTCCCGGTCAAATCCAATCAAACCAACCGAACCGGCTGCAAATTTCCCCCTGACCTCGCAAACCGTCGGATCAAATTTATCTATTTCGCAACCCTGTTCTAATTTAGCCAAAATCCCTTTCAGCATATTCTCGCCGTAAACCTGTCCTTGTCTCGCGCCCCACAAATCCAAATTCGGCTCCCGCAACTTTTTATATTCTCTCACTGTTTCATCGAGCAACGCAGACGTCCTGGCTGCTGGCAGATATCCCCACAAAAACATACCTACATAAACCCCTACCGCAACAATTGAAGCCGCAATCCGTTTGCCTTTAGATAATTTTAGAGGCTTGTCGTCATAACCTTTACCCATCCGCCAGCACGCGACAATAACACCGACCAAAATCCAAAAACCCAGCCAAACCCCCGGCTCAAATATCGCGAAATCGATCAGATTATGTATCCCAAAACCAATGACACCGCAAATCGGTATCACATAATCGAATCCTTTCTTATCTATCAGCTTATCACTTCGGGGCCAAAGCAAAAACCCGCCAAAAAACAGTATCGCCAGCGGCAAAATATAAACAATCAAAATCATCAAAACCGCCAAATCCATATCTCCCCCCACATCCAGCCCCTTGCAAAACGCCATTGCTAACCCGGTCAAAACCACCACAGCCACAAACCATTTCATACCCATATAATTTCCACGCACCTGATCAACATCATCCCGCCTGCTCAAAACCACCTTCATCATCGGCCAACCTGCCGCCGCAAAAAATCCCGCCAAACCGATCCATCCATACTGACTTAACAAACTCAATATAAAATTATGAGGATCACTTACTGTCTCAGGCGATGCCGGATTCTTATACCTCGGATAAAACGTACCAAAACCTCCGCCCCCAACACCGAACGGATGATCTTTCACCATCTCCGCCGAAGAATCCCAGTATTGCCACCTCACCAGCATCGAATTACCACCGGGGAGCCTGTCATTTTCAATCCCGTACCATATCAACAACAAACCTGCCAGCAAGACCGCCGCCAAAATAACAACAAGAAACCCAAGTCTGTAATTTTTCAAATATTTGCCAAAAATCCGATACAAACCAAAAGCTGCCGCCGCGATTACCACTCCCCCTATCGCGCCCTTGCTTCTGGTCAAAACCAATCCCGCCAGTATTATCAGAAATGCGCCAACTGTACACAAAAACCGCAAACCGTCTCCTTTTCTCAAACGCCAGCTTTCAAAAACCAGCATAGCACATCCCGCCCCAGCCAGAATAAAAAACGATCCCGCCGAATTGCCCGTCAAAAAATAACCCTTCACATCTTTCGAATAAAGCCGATGCTCGAGCATAAATTCCTCCAGCGTACCTTCCTCAATTCCCAGCTGCGAAAGAATCTCACCGGGGTCTTCCTCATACTGCCTTATCAACTGATCATTACTTTCCCAGAATTGCTCCATGCAAACCAGCGAATTCAACACCCCTAATCCTGTTAAAACCACCAGCACCAGGCGGACTTTTTCTTTTCCATCTGCAAGGTTCACGATCAATACCCCTGCTAACATTGCCGCCATCAAAATCAACGAACTGGTAATCGCCGTCCGAACATCCGATGCCAAAAAACTGCTAATTACCGCACCGACGAAAAAAATACCGATCCCCAACTCCATGAATCCGAATTTAAAATTCACTTTCCCCCAAACAACCATAAGTAATCCAATAATAGCAACTGCTAACAGTACCATCGAAAGCGACAGGCTCTTAACCACATCTATAAAATTCATCAACGCCAGATTCGCCTCACCCCCGCCAAGCCCTTCCGTACAAGTCGCTCGCACTCCCAAAATACCAAGCACTACCACCAACCCGATTAACTTCAACGAAAAATTCGACTTATTCTGCTCCAACTTTTCCTCCAGTAGATTCAAGTATTGCAACCAAAACAAGTATCAAAACAGTATGCAAAAAAATCAATATCGCCTCACCAAGCCCCACGCCATACAAAAACAAACCGCTTATACCACAGCTAAGCGTCGCCACATATAGTGTCCAGGCTGTCTGCGCGTCGGTCAATCCGCGTCTTTTTATCCTATGCGAAAAATGCTGAGTGTCACCGACAAACGGACTTTTGCCCTGTGAGATACGCAAAAAACTCACACTCACAAAATCATAAAGCGGCACCGCCAAAACGATAAGCGGCAAAAACACCGAAAAAACCTCATCCTCACCAGAATGGTGATAATAGGTAGTTTTCAATGTCAAAACTGAAACTATAAATCCAACAAC
>CAZITB010000105.1:0-9806 GCA_964542055.1 uncultured Candidatus Kuenenia sp. | reverse complement strand
CATAACCGACAAACACATTTTTGCTTTATAAACAATCAACTGTTTTGCGTGACAGGTGGCATAAAAAGGCAGGAAAATAAATATTTTAATAATAACAAGGAGAGTTATTTTTAATTTTTTAATTAATGAAAATAATATAGTTGCTTATTACAAATTATGTAATTAATATATTGCTATGAGAAAACCATCAGGAAAATTTGTTAAATGTAGCGGTTATGAAGCGTTTATACCGGATATTTTGCCACCAGAACTAAACTGGACGCCTCAACTAATAAGATCTCTGTCGGATGCAGACCGTTTAATAGGTCAGCTGTCAGGTGAAGGTAAGCAATTGCCAAACCCGCATCTATTGATCAGGCCTTTTATAAAGAGAGAAGCTGTGCTATCCAGCAGGATCGAAGGGACACAGGCTACACTGGGAGAATTATTGGCAAATGATGCAGGGGTTTCGGTTAACAGAAGTCCTGATGATCTAAAAGAGGTCGGTAATTATGTTATGGCCTTAGATCATGGAATTCAAAGGCTGGAGTCTTTGCCATTATCGTTAAGATTGATTCGTGAAATTCATGAAAAACTCATGGAAGGTGTAAGAGGTGATTTTGCAACTCCGGGTGAATTTAGGAAAAGTCAGAACTGGATAGGGCCGGCAGGTTGCACACTACGAAATGCAACCTACATTCCGCCTTCTCCGGATATGCTGATAAATTGTCTTGGTAAATGGGAAAACTTTCTACATGATACCAACACTCCACCGCTTATTCAGGCAGGTTTGCTGCATTATCAGTTTGAGGCCATCCATCCTTTCCTTGACGGAAATGGAAGAGTAGGTAGGTTGTCGATCATCCTTTTCCTTATAGAACGCAAAGTTCTTACATCACCTCTTTTATATTTAAGTGCATTTTTTGAGGCGACCCGCAGCGAGTATTATGAAAGACTGCTTAGCGTAAGTCAAAATAGCCAGTGGGATCTATGGCTGGAGTATTTTCTAAATGGCATTGCAAGGATGTCTGAAGATGCTTTAAGCAGGGCCGAAAGAATTAATTTACTTATTCAGAATTGGCGTGAAAGTGTTGCCGGACAAAAACCGAAAGTACTTTTTGATGTAATTGGGCTGTTGGCTGAAAATCCGTTCTGGACGATCAAAAAAATGGCTCAGCGTCTTAATGTTGCCTTTACAACTGCCCAACGGGCAATAAATATATTGCAGGAAAAACAAATCATTACTCAAACCGATGCCTCACAAAGGGATAGAGTTTTTTGTGCAAATGCGGTTATGGATATCTTGGATGAGGCGCCAAAGATTAGTCCGCAAAATTAGCATATCTGTCAAGGCTAAGGGATTATATAGATGTTAGCCTCGTAATGCAACCTTGAACATTTTCTTAAATTTGAAAAGTCACCGTATTGATTGAACTATAACAACATTTATAAACCCACAGGCCAATATTGCAGTATGATAAATAGACCGACTAAATCAGAGTTATTAAAGCTGGCAGAGATTAAAATCGATAAGAATACGCCATTAGAAGACAGAGTGATGCATATGCATTTTTTTCTGGATGGGCATGACTGGTACCTGTCAGAATACAATCCCTTTAGCAGAACATTTTTCGGTTACTATGTTCCACAGGATCAATATCACCGAGCTTGCTGGGGCCATTTTAATATTGATGACCTTTATTATATGCGGGATCACAAAAATCGCCGGGTCACCAGGAACACCGAATGGATGCCGAGAAGGGCAATAGAGATTGACCGTATAAAGGATGCCCATGACTGGCAGAGAAATCAACAAAGAGCTAACTCAAAGGTATCTTGATGTTGTGATTGATGGACCTGTGGCCTAGTGGTAAGGCAGTTCGCTTACATCGAAAAGATAGGAGGTTCGATCCCTCCCGGGTCCATAGTTGTTCGATAATTCAGTTGATTGCTTAAAAATATCGTTTTCTTCTATTTATTATGGAAATTGATGAAAAAATGCTCGATGATATCTTTGCCAAACTTGAAGAGATTTATCAGGTAGCATACGAAATCGGCGAACTGATTAAAGGTAAACCCGGTAATTGAACCAGCTGATTTTCGTATCAGAAAACAGGTTGTAAATAGTCAGTGATGAAATTGATAAATTTATAAACTTTATTTTCTTAGCTGTTCCATGAAAAAGACTTATGGAAAAGTGCCCAGAGGAACGACCATCGCTAAAATCAAAAAAACTCTTTCTGAAAAAAATCGTGAAATGATCGATGAATTTGTGGCTTTTAAAAAAGGTTCTGTTACAGAAAAAAGATTAATGCTGATCCATAACTCGATGGTTAAATTTGCCGATCTTTTGGAAATCGATTTTGATAAAGCTACAAAGACAGACATAACTAAGGCATGGAACATCATATATTCATCTACTGACCTGTCAATAAAAAGTAAGCAGGATGAATATTTACATATTCGACAAGTTTTTAAACACTGGTTCGGCGAAGATGAACAGTATCCTAAAACAGTTGGTGGCATGAAAAGACCAAAGGGCAGGGGGCTGTTAAAACTTCCAGATGAAATGCCCTCTGAAGAAACAATATATGCAGCTATTAAATTGTGTCGAAATTACAGGGATAAATTATTTGTCGCATATGAGGGGCTTGATTCCGGGGCAAGGCCGGTAGAGCTTAGAAATTTGAGATGGAAGCACCTTAAAAAAGATGATCATGGCTATTATTTCAATATCAAAACTGCGAAAGAATCCGGCGATACTGCAGAAAGGCCGATCAGGGTCATATTTTCAGAGCCTTATCTTTTTGACTGGATGAAAAATTATCCCGGCACCAGGGATGATGAAAATTATGTTTTTTGCAGGCTTGATGATCCTACAACACCGATCGCACATGGCGCATTAGCGACTCTTTTTCGAAAGCTAAAGAAAAAACTTGGTATTAAAGGTAAATTCTCGCCTTATGTCCTTCGTCATGCAACTTTGACCAGAATGGGTAAAAATCCCAATGTTCCACTTTCAGTGCTTAAGAAATTTGCCGGCCATACCCAGACCAGCAATATCATTGGTGCTTATCAACATTACGGCAGTGATGATGTTAAGGATATGCAGCTCGGGTTTGCTGGTATGGAAAAGCAAGGAGAAGACAAATCCTACGAACTTAAAAAAGCACCTTTGAAATGTCCACACTGTGGTAAGTCCAATGCCTGGGACGCTGAAGTTTGCGGGTTTTGTAATTTTGCCTTAAGCCAGAGAAAAAATATTGAATTTGAGGATTATAAAAAAAGAATTGAGATGCTTGAAAAAAGAGAGGAGAAATATCAAGGCCTTCTTGAAGATTTAAGGGGTACTGTGGAACTACTAAGACAGATGACAGGAAAAAAATAAAAAAAAGATTTTATTGCGAGGGTTTTTTATCTTACGGTATTCTTCGGGGCATGCTTGGCAGATCGCTTAGGTCGTAGTAATCTTTGATGCATTCTTCGCAGCAGAAAAACAGTGTCTTGTCGAGAGGCACGAAGCCTCTTGTTCCGATCACTCCCTCGTCAACCCGTTTCGCATCAAGCCCTACATCTAGCGGTCTATCGCAGTTTGCACAGTTTTTTTTAGTTTCCATTGCAGGAAAAAACAAAGCTGCTTAAATTAGTTTCAACTGTTCTAGGTAACAACTGCGACCGAAACCTTTTTAAACCCATATATGGTGTCATTATTAAGTGGCACTAACTACTCTAAAGTAGTAAGAACTTAAGATTTGTCTGTTATTCGGCAAAACAGTTCAATTACTAAAAAGAGTCTTTACCTGTCATTTATACCAATTGGCTCATCAAACTGATATGTGTGGTTTGAAGGAGTAAGACATTAGCCGGCTAATGCATTATAATGATGCAAAATAGCAATGTTCACAAATGGTTAACAGAGAAAGAAGATAGAAGAAAAATACTGATTACCTTAGATCAGCCTTTGACAGCAGGGCAGATAAGTAAAAGGGTCGGTATACCTTTAGACAGCTGCAGCCATATCTTAAGAAAAATGAAAAAAAGAAATCTTACATCATGCATGAATCCCAAATCGCGTAACAGCAGATTATATGGCCTGACCAGGAAAGGGCAGGTATACCGAAATCAACTTAATAAAAAAATAGGTATACCTATGAAAAAATATAATTCACCGGATATTGACTGGCAGTTGTATGGCTGGGTGTGCTTTGATCACAGGGCAGCTGTAATTAAGGCTTTAAATGAGCCTATGAGGGCTTCTGAGATAAAAAAAGTGTTGAGACTACATAAACCTAACATCAATATCAGTGCCAACAATATCAGGGACATTATAAGGCTGTTTGCAGCCAAAAATATAGTTGAGCCTGTGAAAGTCAAAAAAATGGCATACCCCAGATACCAGCTTACAGATATTGGAATTCAACTAAAAAAACTCTTAACCAATGCTCAAATGAAAACATAATGAATAGATTGTAACGAGGCGGTGTATGCATACATCACGCTTACACCGAGAAACCATAGATAGTTGGAACGTTGTTGATTCCTAATATTTTAATTCTATCATTTGATGATAAATCATCCTATCTACTTTAAGTTTTAGCTGGCTATTTTCCTGTGTGAATTCTACGGCTTCATTTTGTGGTTGAATTTTTACAGATTCGACTTTCTGGTCTAAATTTAAGCATACATCGACATTATAAAGAGGTGTCAACTCTTCGATTATTTCAATGCTTTTGCTTTCATCGCTAATTGTGCCGCCTTCAAGTTTCATTGGGCCGCCACGGTTGATCTTGTTAGCATAAAGAATATGAAGAACTTTTTTATCTTCTTGTGACATCAGGCTGACTCTAGCGGTTGATGGAAGATTTGTTTTTAGTGTCTTATTTTCAAGCATTTTGTTGATGACATTGATAATAAATTCTTTATAAACAGCAGCTCCCATTGCTTTATATATGCTGAAAACAGGGTGTGCAAGGTAGCATATGTAGCATATGTTGTCTTTAATTACGCCACAATCAAACTCAGAAGGCTCAGTTCTTGGCGGAGTATGCTGGTGGCTGCAAAAATGTTTGTATGCTCTGTTAAAATATGGATCATAAATCTTGCCGATTGACAGGCCATCTTTTATTTTAATTCTTTGTGAACGCATGTACATCACAAATGGTGAATCGAGATATTCTGGTCGTAAATTTTCCGCCGGCAACACATAATCGGGGCAAAATTCACTGGGACCAAAATATTCAGCTCCTAGATCGAACATAAATTCTTTTTTGTTAGCGGTTAGTCCACTTTCACCCGACAGAAGTAGTTTGCCACCTGCTTCCAGATAATTATCCAGTTTAGCTTTTAAATTATTAGAGATTCTAACATCGTCAGGCAAGAGTATAAGTTTATATTTAGAAAAATCCATTTCAGTATCAATAACATCAAAAAGAAAATGGCCCTCAAGCAATATTCTTGCGGCACCGGTGTCAGCGTCATCGCCGGCATGTCTGTCAGCTGCGGCATCTGCGGCTGATTGGCTTGAAAGCAGGCCAATGTCAGCAATATTTTGTGTGTCCTGGCACCAACTTTCACATTCCTTAACTTGCTGATATGCTTGGCCGATCATTTTGTAAGTGCTTTCGTCCATTTTTCCGGATGGGTGCAATTGATCGCCAATGCTGCATTTTGCACCGAAGCTGATCATTGCTGCACATTCATATTTCAGAGCATTGGGATGCTTATAGCCTCCAAATTCTGCCCAGGTGGTGTGGAATTTTCCGGTCATTCCCAGAAAATCTAAATCCAGGTTTTTACAATATTTAGCTGATATTGGGAAGTGGTCATAGCCCCAGCCGCCCGTTGGCAGTGATTCCAACTCAAGATGTGAAATGTATTTAAGCAGATCACGGTTACCTCGCTGAATATGGCCGCTATTATGGAATATCGGCATTTTTGGATTTATCGACCTCACGGTGTTTGTTGTCATTTCATAATATCTTTTTAAAGCGTTTTCAGAGCAAATATTACGATCTTCCTGTTTCGATGCGTCAAGGTCGTTTTCGTGCATCCAGTCAAGACAATATTCGCAAACGCAGTCGAATTTACATATTATATCAAGAAAAATCCCATGACAATCTGGAAAATTTTTTAGTACTTCTTTGATTTGATTACACAAATATTCTGTATACGGGCTATTGAAACACATTATATGCCAGTTAGCTTTAATAGGGGAAGGTGCCCAGTCTGAGTTAGTTGCAAAGTTGACTCGCCATTCTGGATGCTTATGAGAAATAGCGTTATCGAAACCTGCTGAAAGATATATCGGAATATTAACATCGACTTCTTTACAGACTTCGTATTGGGCTTTTAAAAGGTCAAAGTTAAGGTTTGGATGTTTTAGTCCAACTTGGGTGTCGTAATAACTCCATCCGTGATGACACTTTGCAAAGCAGGTAATTGAATTGACGTGCCCATCTCTCAGGGCTTGCTGGAACTGTAATTTGTCAAACTGACTTCCAATATCCTCAATGGCTTCAGATGTGTGAAAATCCAGATGAACCTGTCGAAATCGTAATTTATGCATATCTAAAGTCCTTAATAAATAGCCAATGATTGTATATTAAACAACTGATTTGTCAACCAGACTTTTAATAAAAATAGTTCTTGACATAAATATAATTTAATATTAAACTATATAAAGTTCGTTTTTTGTACTAAAAAACAGCTTTATGTTTAAAGTTAAAAAATTAGTTTAATATTAAAATATGGTAAATACTGGTATATCTTTAGGTAATATTGTCAAGGGAATGTTTCTCTCCGGCCTTTCAAGCAGGATGGAAATACGGGATCACTTCAATCTCAGCAAAGCATCAGTTACTTTGATAGTAAATCGTATGTTTGAGCTGGGGCTTATTACAGAAGGTGAAAAGACCAACGCTACTCAGAGAGGTCGCAAGACTACATCGCTTAATATAAGACCTGATACTGCCTACTTTCTTGGAACAGACTTGGAAGGGCTTGCGTTAAGAGTTTGTCTGATTGATTGTAATAAGAATATTATTTCTCGTGGTAAAAGAGCTCTTGTGCAGTCATGGTCGCAAAATATGATAACAAAGCAATGGCTCGGCTTAATAGCTGAGGTTTTAGAAAATTCCGGTATCGATAGAAAGAAAATTGCAGGTGTTGGCATAGGTTTACCGGGTTTAGTTGATTGCAAAAAACATCGTTCCAGAACTTACTTGCCTCCTGGTAAATGGGTTGATTTTAATGCTGAGAAAAAACTTTCACAGTTAGGTTTACCAATTGTAACAGCAAATAATGTTTTTTGTATTACGGAATATGAAAGAGCTGTTGGTGTAGCAAAAGATAAAAAAGATTTTATTTCGATACTAACTCGATATGGCATTGGGATGTCTATTTGTTCAAACGGTTCGGTACTTTCTATGAATAATATTAATTCCGGAGAGATTGGCCATATGCAAATAGATATCAAAGGTCAAAAGTGTATTTGTGGCCAGCGAGGTTGCCTGGACACCTTCGCATCTGGTCGAACATGGAATTTGTCTGAATTTTCCAGCGAGTTATCACTTAAAAAAGAATTAACCAAAAGGGCCGAGTATTTAGGTATTGGGCTTTCAAATTTATTGAAACTTTTTTATAGTCCAGCGGTGATACTTAATGGGATTTACAATGATTATTCAGATATATTCATTGAGCCATTTAGAGAAAGCATAGCAAATCATATAGATAATATTGGCATAAAGTCTCCGGAAGTAATTTTTGGGGAACCTGTTGAGTTTAAGACAAGTATTGGTGCTGCGATAATTGCAGCAGGAAACCATCTGGAATCTTATCTGGATAATCAAAAATGACATGTGACTGTTAGATTGTTTGTTTTCAGGTCATACCTTATTAAGAGTATTTAAGATAAGCTGTTTATATTTGTTTAAAAAAAGAATTTAATTAATGCTATCAGGACTTCAAATATTTGTAGTAGCAGTTGTTTTTTCACTGGCAGGCCTTGTACATGGTACATGTGGTTTTGGTTTTAGCATGATATCTGTTGGGATATTATCATTAGTATTAGGCCCAAAACTTGCTGTGCCTTTAGATTTAATTGCTGCTACTGCAAATTGTTTTTATTTAGCATGGTTGTTAAGAAAAGACATTATCTGGAAAGATACAATAGTTATAATAATTTTATCTTTCGTATTCGTTCCACTTGGAACATATTATCTAAGAAATATTAACCCTGTATTTGTTATTAGGTCATTAGGTATTGTTATTGTAATTGTTTCATGACGGCTTTATTACAAAAAAAACACATGACAATTTTTGCAAATCGATATTTTAAGTGGATTGCTGGAGCTGTTAGTGGTCTTTTGGGCGGTGCCTTTAATATACCCGGCCCACCATTAGTTTTGTATAGCTATAATTCGCATTTGCCTGTTCGAAATGCTATGGCAAATCTTCAGCTAATTTTTTCTGTAATGACTTTTATGATTATTTTTTCATTCTGGAAAATGGAACTATTAAATTGGCAGATCGTTGCAAGTGGTTTGACATTTATGCCATTTATTATTTTTTTTACTTTTATTGGTTCATTGATATCACACAGGCTAAAAAACCAACACTTAACTAAAGTTATTAATGCTATGCTTTTATTGCTGGGGCTACTATTAATAATGAAAGGATAGGAATACTATTATTAAGAAAGCTTACCTGATTTTATTGCTTATTTTATCTCTTTCTGCTTTGTGTAAAGCCCAGCAAAAAGAAAGGCGTTAAAAAATGTTGCTACTGCAAATATTAGATTTAAGTTTTAATTTAAGAGGTTGATAAAATGGAAAATGTAATTGAAAATCTTATAAAAAAAGCTCGTGATGCTCAGCAGAAGATAGCTGATTATACTCAAGAGCAGATTGATGAAGTTTGTTTGTCGGTGGGCTGGCAGGTTTATAAGGATGAAAATATCGCCGCATGTGCAAAAATTGCTGTCGAAGAAACTGGAATGGGAGTTTATGAGCATAAGCTGACAAAGCATAAGGTTAAAGTTCTCGGAGTTTGTAAAGACATTAAAGGCGCTAAAAGTGTCGATCTTATCGACTCAGATGCCGAGAAAAAAATAGACAAATATGCCAAGCCTGTTGGTGTTGTTGGAGCTTTAACACCGGTTACAAATCCGACAGCTACGCCTGCAAGTAATGCGGTTTCAATATTAAAAGGTAGAAATGCTGTCATTTTTGCTCCCCATCCTAAGGCAAAAAAATCCTGCAGAGTTGTTTGTGAATTTATGCGAGAAGGTCTGAAAAAAGTTGGCGCACCTGAAGATTTGATCCAGTGGGTGCCGGAACCTTCTGTTGCACTTAGTCAGGAATTGATGAATAAAGTTGATCTTGTTCTGGCGACCGGTGGTGCTGTGATGGTTGGTGCAGCGTATTCCAGTGGAACGCCTGCTTATGGTGTTGGTGCAGGTAATCCGGTTATTATTGTGGCAGAGGATGCTGATGTTGAAGATGCAGCCCAGAAGATATTTGTCAGCAAGACATTTGATAATGCAACAAGCTGTTCTTCGGATAATTCGATCGTTATTCAGGAATCTGTTTTCAATGAAACAGTAAAGGCATTTGAAAAACGAGGTGGCTATCTGTGCAATGCTCAGGAAAAGGAAAAACTTTATAACTGGTTATGGGTTCCGAGTAAAAAGACAGGACAATTGGCATTAAATCCTGCAATAATTGCGGTATCAGCGAAGAATATCGCAGAAGGAGCGGGTATTGATGTGCCGGAAGATACGACAATGTTGATGGTTGTTGATGATAAGCCGGGCGAGAATAAATGGAGCG
>CAZITB010000104.1:9064-9937 GCA_964542055.1 uncultured Candidatus Kuenenia sp. | reverse complement strand
TGGTCAGTTGCTGATGTGTCGTACTTGCCGGATGAATAACAAGCGTCTTACTGTCTAATATATTCGCCACATGACTGGCAAGCTGCACATTATTAATAAACTTTTCGCCCGCCGCTTTGCCCCCTTTGATACCAAAACCTAAAATCGCACCCTGACCACTCGGCAAATACTTCATCGCAAGCTTATAATCTTTATGACTCTCTAAACCCGGGTAATTAACCCAGCTCACTTTAGGATGCTTTTCAAGCCGTTTTGCTAAAGCCAATGCATTTTCACTATGACGAGGCACTCTCAAATGTAGAGTCTCTAAACCCTGCAAAAGCAAAAAGGCATTAAACGGCGACAGGCAAAAACCGATATCCCTCAAAACCCCGACACGGGCTTTCACAATATACGCCAGCTTATCAAAAGCCTCAAAATACTTGACACCGTGATAACTCGGGTCCGGCTCAGTCATCTCAGGAAACTTCCCATTGTTCCAGTTAAAATTACCCGAATCAACAATCACTCCGCCAACCGATGTCCCATGACCGCCGATAACTTTCGTACAGCTATGCACCACAATATCGATCCCATGATCTATCGGCCTGAATAGAAACGGAGATGCAACGGTATTATCACAAATCACCGGCACTTTATTTGCATGCGAAATTTCTGCGATCTTCTCGTAATCCAGAACATCATTCTTAGGATTACCAATCGTTTCAATAAACACCAAACGGGTATTATCTTTTATCGCTTTACCAAAATTCTCCGGATCACTCGGATCAACATAAGAAACTTCAATACCCATCTTCTTCAAAGTATGTGTAAACAGCGTGCTCGTACCGCCGTACAAAGAGCTCGAAGAAACAAAATGCTCTCCAGCCTTGC
>CAZITB010000104.1:0-9054 GCA_964542055.1 uncultured Candidatus Kuenenia sp. | reverse complement strand
TGCAGATATTCAAAATACTGGCAGTAATAGCACTCATTCCAGAGCTAAACGCCAACCCCGCAACACCGCCCTCCAAAGCCGCGATCCTTTTTTCCAGAACATCAGTAGTAGGATTCATCAACCTGGTATAAATATTGCCGAACTCCTTCAATGCAAAAAGATCAGCCGCATGCTCCGTATTTTTAAATTTATAGCTTGTAGTCTGATAAATCGGAACCGCCCTGCTGTAAGTATCACTGTCAACATCCTGACCGGCATGTAACGTCAATGTTTCAAGTTTATATTTTTTTTCGTTATCCATTATACTGTCCTTATGCTATATACCTACTGTTGTTTACGGCACCACACTTATCATCCGTTCCAAAGCCCCCCTTGCCTTTTCCGAAATTTCATTTGGAACTTTAATCTCGTATCTCATAGACTCAAGCGACCACAAAACCTTATCAAGCGTAATTTTTTTCATATTCGGACAAATCGCCTTTGCTGTCGCTGTATAAAAATTCTTATCCGGATTTTCCTTTTGCAAAGTATGAATTATACCCGGCTCGGTTGCAATTATAAATTCCTGTTCATCGGATTCCCTTGCAAATTTCAGCATTCCACCGGTACTGAGCTTTTCATCGGCCAGCATTTTAACCGCCGCGTTGCATTCTGGATGTGCCAGAATGACAGCATCACGATGTTCCTGTTTCAAATCATGAATATCTTCTGCCAAAATTCTTGCATGGCTTGGACAATATCCCGGATACAATATCAACTCTCGTCCCGTCTGTTCCATCACATAACTGCCAAGATGTTGATCAGGCACAAATATTATTTCTTTATCCTCTGGTATAGATCTGACAAGTTCTACTGCATTGGAACTCGTACAGCAATAATCACTAAGTGACTTAACTTCAGCCGTACTGTTTACATAACTTACAACCAGTGCGTCAGGATATTTGTCTTTTACTTCCCGAAGTTGGTCACCTGATATCATATCCGCCATCGGACAGCCAGCATGCAGCTCAGGCAGCAAAACTGTTTTGCCCGGCGATAAAATAGATGCCGTCTCTGCCATAAAATGCACACCGCAAAAAACTATCACATCCGCATCAGTTTCAGCGGCTTGGATACTCAACCCTAACGAATCGCCGGTAAAGTCCGCGATATCCTGTATCTCGCCAATCTGATAATTATGCGCAAGTATCACAGCATTACGCTTTTCCTTCAAATCTAAAATTTTCTCTGCAACTTCCATTCTAAAGTTCAATCCTTTTCTTATGCTGCCGATAAATCAATTCCGGAACAGGCGTTGTAACAACAGTACCCTCAGGTACAGATTCTTTCACAAATACGTTACCCCCGATTACCGCTCCCTTGCCAATCGTTATATCACCCAAAATGGTCGCTTCCGAATAAATTGTAACGTTATCTTCGATCGTGGGATGCCGTTTCTTACCTCGCAAACTCTGACCCTTGGCAGGCGCCAATGCACCAAGAGTAACACCCTGGTATATCTGCACATGCTCACCAATAATAGCCGTTTCACCAATAACAACACCCGTTCCATGGTCTATAAAGAAATAACTGCCGATACTTGCACCGGGGTTAATATCTATACCGGTCCGTTCATGGGCCCATTCACTCATCATTCTTGGCAAAAGCGGAACTTCCATCCGGTAAAGTTCATGAGCGATCCTATGAGTTGCTATCGCCAGAACACCAGGATAACTCAAAACTATTTCCTCGAAAGACTCTGCCGCAGGATCACCCGCAAAAGCAGCCTCGATATCTGTCTTCAGAAAATCTCGTATTTCAGGCAGTTTCGTCAATATTTTTTTACTGATCTCAATGGACATCCGCTGGCAATCACCGGTATCGCAGTTTTGAGCCCTGCATTTATATTTCAAGGCATTTTTCACCTGCTCCGAAAGATCAGAAAACACCTGGCACAATAAATCGCCAACTATAAAACTGATATTGGTTCGGGTAACTGATCGCTTACCTGCATAACCTGGAAAAAGTATCTCAAAAATCCTGTCAAGCACACCTAAAACTTTTTCTCGAACAGGCAAATTAGATATCTCAATAAAATTTATTCCAGAATCATTCTCGTATGTCTTGGTAAGCTTATCAACTATTCCATCAATAAAATCGCCATCCGCTGTATATTCCATCTTTTCACCTAAAATAAATCATTCAAACAAATCTGTCGAAAGATACCTTTCGCCCGTATCACAAATGACCGTAACAATCTTTTTACCTTTATTTACTGATCGTTTGGCCAACTGGATAGATGCCCAAACATTTGCACCTGAACTTACTCCCGCAAGAATCCCTTCTTTCCTGGCAAGTTCTTTTGCAGTTTCAATTGCATCTTCATTACTGACTTGAATTACCTCGTCAACATATTCTTTCTCGTAGTTCTCAGGTATAAACCCGGCACCGATACCCTGGATTTTATGAGGCCCCGGACTTCCGCCCGACAAAACCGGAGAACTCAACGGTTCAACTGCTGCGATCTTGATATCACTATTTCGATCTTTAAAAACTTCTCCGCAACCGGTTATTGTACCGCCGGTCCCAACTCCTGCAACAAATATATCAAACATACCATCTGTATCTTGCCAGATTTCTTCTGCTGTAGTTTCTTTATGGGCAAGAGGATTGGCAGGATTTTCAAACTGTCCCGGCATAAAATACTTCTTATCAGAGGAAACCATCATGCGGGCTTTACGAACAGCACCAGCCATTCCATCTGGAGCCGGGGTAAGAACAATTTCAGCACCAAGCTGACCTAAAAGTTTCCTCCGCTCAATACTCATCGATTCCGGCATCGTCAAAACCAGCTTATAACCTTTTGCTGCGCAGATAAAGGCAAGCCCGATTCCCGTATTACCGCTTGTCGGCTCTACTATAACAGTATCTTTTTTTATTTTGCCATCTCGCTCTGCGGCTTCGATCATATACTTGCCGATCCTGTCTTTAACGCTCGAACACGGGTTGAAAAATTCCATCTTGCCCAGAATTGTAGCGTTACCTTTAAATATACTACTCAACTTAACTAAAGGCGTTTTACCAACAGTCTCTGCAATATTGTTGTATATATGTCCCATTTTCCACCTGAATCAAATAATAAAATTATATCTGATAATCTGTTTTTTTATTACTGTGTTCAACATCCTTGATCAAATCTGCTAGGGTTCGCGATTCAAGAACATTCATCATGGCATCTTGCATTTCCACCCAAATCTCCCTGGTAACACAATCAAGACACCGGCTGCAGTATTCTGGGTGATCAACACATTCAACCGTCATTAAAGGCCCTTCTAATGTCGTAAAAACGTCTTTCAGGCTGATATCCTTTGGGTCCTTGGACAAAATATAACCGCCTCGCGGACCTCGAATGCTCCGGACAAGCCCTGCTGATTTCAAAATTGAGATCAGCTGTTCAAGGTACTTATTCGAAATACCTTCCTTTTTAGCTATAGTTTTTATTTGCAATGGACCTTTGCCATATTCCATAGCTAATTCAAGTAACGCTCTCATGCCGTATCGGCTTCTCGTAGATAGTTTCATAATATTTTTCTCCTAATTTCCTACTAGAAAACTAGTATATATACGAAAATTATAAAAGTCAACCCACATTTTTTTTATTTTATTGGAATTTTTTCCATTTTTGAAGACTGAATGTATCAGCTTCTTTTCTTGACATCTCCGCTTGATACCTTATAATTGTTACTATTAATTATTAAAGGGGCAAAAGGTAAAAATGGACACGATGACCAAAAAAAAAATTGCTTTTATATGCACTTACCCGCCAAGAAAATGCGGAATCGGCACTTTCAGCAAAGATTTAATTGATAATATCAAACTTGCAGCCGGCGAAAATTTTGAACCATTAGTAGTGGCAGTAGAAGCCGGCAGCGACCATGGTTATTCAGATCCCGTAAAGTTTGAAATAAGAAGAAACGTTAAAAATGATTATGCAAGCGCAGCAGACTACATAAATTTTTCGGATGTTGACGCCATTTCCATTCAGCATGAATTCGGACTTTTTGGCGGTGATGCCGGTTCTTACCTCAACATTCTGCTCTCCAGGGTAAATCTGCCTGTTTATACCACACTTCACACAGTACTTAACGAACCAGACCCCCCGTATTATAAATCAACCCTTGACATCTGCAACGCCTCTCACAAAGTCATCGTAATGAACAAAAGAGGCGTGGACATGCTCAAAAACATCTACGGTATTCCGGAAGAAAAAATCATCCTTATACCTCACGGAATTCCAGACCTGACATTTGTTGACAGCAACTACTACAAAGGCAAATTCGGGATGGAAAACCGCAAAACGATCCTGACTTTTGGACTGCTAAGCCGAAATAAAGGTATTGAATTCGCATTAAAAGCCCTTCCCGAAGTTGTCAAAGCCGATCCAAGCGTCTTGTATGTCGTTTTGGGAATGACACACCCGGAAGTAAAAAAATTCGAAGGAGAATCATATAGATTCGAACTCCAGAGAATGGTCAAAGAATTAGGCTTGCAGGAAAATGTGATTTTCCACAATCGATTCGTCGTACCCGAAGAACTCCACAGCTTCCTCTGCGCCGCCGACCTCTATCTTACACCATATCTCAACGTCGAACAGCTCACCAGCGGAACCCTTGCCTACGCGGTAGGAACCGGAAAAGCCGTAATTTCAACTCCCTACTGGGCAGCCGAAGAACTGCTGGCGGACGACAGAGGCGTTTTAGTCGATTTTGGTAAACATAAACAACTTTCAAACGCTATCATAGATCTTATCCACAATGATACAAAATTCTATAACCTTCGAAGAAGAGCCTATGAATACGGCAGAAACATCATCTGGCCCGAAATCGGCAAAAAGTACCTCGATCTTTTCAGCCAACCACAGAAAAAAATGATCGGTTACGGTTTCCCTGTAAAACCTGAACCGGAAATTTCCATCATGGAACTACCCGAACCACCTCTGGCTCATCTCAGGAGATTGACCGACAGCACCGGGCTATATCAGCACGCAAATTTTATTGTACCTAACAGAAATCACGGATACTGCACTGACGATAACGCAAGAGCCGTCGTTGTTATGCGTAAATATAATTCCCAGTACCATGAACCCGATGCAGCCAGGTTGTTCGATACATATCTATCATTTACAATGCACGCTCAAAATCCCGATGGAACGGTAAGAAACTTCATGCAATTCGACAGAAACTGGCTTGCAAATGAACCGCAAAACGATTCTCTGGGAAGAACTCTATGGGCCTTCGGGTCAGTAATCGCCAGCCCACCAACGCCCGCCTACCTATCCATTATAAAATCCTGCTTCGACAGATCCATAAAACACGTTACAAATATCTCTCCAAGAGCAAAAGCATACGCCGCGTTCGGAATGAATGACTACTTATCACAATTCCCCGGAGCTAGCGACATAAAAAGATACTTCAATTTAATAACTGAAGACCTCATCAATATATACAAAACCTACTCAACAAAAGACTGGCAATGGTTTGAAGAGATACTAGCCTATGACAATGCAGTTTTGCCCCAGGCCCTATTCCTCGCATATCAAAACACTGGCAATCAGCAAGCTCTTGAAATTGCCGTCCAAACTGCAAATTTCCTCCTTGAAAACACTTTTGACGGCGACAAATTCAGTTTTGTCGGATGCAACGGATGGCACACAAAAGGACGCAAAAGAGCTCAATTCGACCAGCAGCCTCTAGAAGTGGCAAGTACTATCCTGATGCTGAAATCCGCCTATGATATAACGCGAAATAAAACATATCTCTCCCTCCAGAAAAGAGCTTTCGACTGGTTCCTCGGCGAAAATGACCTGGGCATCTCCCTTTACGATTTCAAAACAAAAGGCTGCTGCGACGGCCTGGAAGCAGGCGGCGTAAACCTCAACCAGGGAGCAGAATCGATCCTCAGTTTCCTGCTTTCACTGCTTTGCGTCATAGAAAGTTATTCAGCACAATCGATCGAACCCGGATTAACAGAGACAAACGATGACTACACTATCCTAAGTGAAGCGGATTTACAACAGGAAGGACCCGAACCAGCGGCAAAATCATGAAAATAGCTACTTTCAATGCAAACTCGATCAAATCAAGACTGGAAATTATCTTAAACTGGCTCAACGCGAACAAACCCGATGTTCTATGTATTCAGGAAACAAAAACACAGGACATCAATTTCCCTCTCGAAGCAATAAACAATGCCAACTACAACTGCGTTTACAAAGGCCAAAAAGCCTACAACGGCGTAGCGATAATTTCTCCGCATGATATTTCAGAAGTTGAGTTCGGCCTCGATGACGAGCCCGCCGATCCTGCCCGTCTAATAAAAGCAAAAATAAACGGCATCAACATAGTAAACACATACGTACCGCAGGGACGAAAACCAGATTCCGAGTTTTACCAATATAAACTCCAATGGTTCAAACGTCTCAAATCCTACTTCGAAAAGCGTTTTACCCCCGACACCCCCCTGATCTGGACCGGCGATCTAAACGTCGCCCCCGAAGACATCGACGTCCATAATCCCACGCGTTTGCTGGGACACGTCTGCTTCAACCCCCAGCTTACAGAAGTTTTCTACGATACCGTAAGTTTCGGTTTCACAGACCTCTTCCGCCTGCATAACCCCCAGCCAGATCTTTACACATATTTCGATTACCGCTTTCCCACCACCCTTAAAAAAAATCTCGGCTGGAGAATCGACCACATACTCGGCACCGATCCTGTAACCCAAAGATGCACCAAATCCTATATCGACATGGAACCTCGCCTGCTGCCAAAACCATCCGACCACACCTTCATGATCGCCGAAATAAAAGACTAAAGCAAACAAATCCAGCCAGAATACTTTTAATGCAATTCTTTATCTTTTTAATCCTTTAAATTAATACATTATAAACGGCTTTTCCCAATAAATAATTATCCTTTAGCCTCATTTATCTATTGAAACAACTCCATTACCATGATATACTTAGCACGTTTGTTTAGATTATATAATTCATATCTAAAATCAAATTTTTTCTTTTATTGGAGTTTATTGTGACTAAAGACGGTGCGAACATACTTAAATTAGACGGAATACCCCAGTTCATCAAAGATATTTTACAAAATTGTAAAAGCTATTCAATGCCCGAAACCAGGGAAGAAATCTTCTCTCTTGCTGTCGGCAATAAAACACAAGGCACATTCAACGTCTCATTCGATGTCGAAGGCAAGGATATCCTCGAAGCAACCGTCACAAAAGTACGCAACGGACTTTCAATTAACTACATGGACCAGTACATGAGACGTCGCGATCCGGATTGTATGCTCGTGGCAGACGACAGACAAACAGACAAAACAAAATTCAGTGACCGATTTGATTTTGACTTCAAAGATGTTCGCCAGCAAACTTTCGAATGGCTCAAACAACAGGACCTGCTTGTAACATTCTTCACCCTCGGAGCTATAGACAAAAACGCAGGCAAAGGAGCAATGTTGATTGCACCTGCCAATTCAGGATTTTTCGTTGGCGGTCTCGCCGATCTCCAGGGAATGATACCCCCCAGCCAGATTAATAAAGATTTCACCGCTTACAGCATCATATATCTGGCACCACCATTTAGACATACCCACTTTGACGGCAAGCAGATAGTCGTACATAACCGCCGAAACGATTTACACGAAGTCTTTTCATATAATCTCTACCCCGGCCCAAGCGCAAAAAAAGGTGTCTATGGCGTACTGCTCACAATAGGTGAAGCAGAAGATTGGCCCACACTACACGCTTCAACTGTCGAAGTAGAAACCCCTTACGATAACATAACAACAATAATGCACGAAGGCGCAAGCGGCGGCGGCAAAAGTGAAATGCTTGAACAACCCCACCGGCAGGAAGACGGACGACTGCTCTTGGGACGAAACCTGACTTCAAATGAAATACGAACTATTGCCATGAGCCAGACCTGCAAACTATACCCGGTTACTGACGATATGGCAATGTGCCGACCAATCCCCGGCAAATCTACCGATTACCTCAAAACCAGGGACGCCGAACAAGCATGGTTCGTTCGTGTAAACCATATCACTAAATATGGAACAGAACCCAACCTCGAAGAAATTACCATTCACCCCAAAATGCCTTTGCTGTTTTTAAACATAGAAGCCGTAGAAGATTCAACAGCTTTGATATGGGACCACAAAGAAGACTCACCCGGAGTAAGATGCCCAAATCCAAGGGTCATACTACCACGAAAATCTGTTCCAAACTCTGTAAATGGCGAAGTGGACGTAATGATACGCAGCTTCGGCATAAGAACACCCCCATGCACCAGAGAAAATCCAACCTACGGTATTGTTGGCTTTATGCACATACTGCCCCCTTCACTCGCATGGCTATGGAGACTTGTCGCACCACGCGGACACGACAACCCAAGCGTCACTGCAACCGCAGGAATGTCAAGCGAAGGTGTAGGCTCATACTGGCCATTTGCCACCGGTCGTATAGTTGACCATGCGAACCTGCTTTTACGTCAGATCATGGCCACAAAAAAGGTACGTTACGCACTTATCCCCAACCAGAACGTTGGGGCATGGCAAACAGGCTTTATGCCTCAATGGATCAGTCGCGAGTATCTTGCCAGAAAAGGTTCCGCAAAATTCCGATCCCATCAGCTCGCTAAATCAAGATGCCCGTTACTGGGGTATGCTTTCAATACGATGCAGGTCGAAGGTACTATCATTCCACACTGGTTCCTCCAGGTTGACCTCCAATCTGAAGTCGGAACAGAAGGATACGACAAAGGTGCACAGATACTCAAAGACTTCTTCCATAAAGAACTCCAGAAATTCAAACACCCTGATCTCGACCCCGTCGGCAAAGAAATTATCGATTGCTGCCTCGATGGCGGTTCAGTGGACGATTACAATAGATTCATCAGGGGAGACATACTCTAAACAATGATCATTTATTAAAGGGTAATTGTTCGGTCAACGATTACCCTTTATATATATATATCTCCCCGAGAGTCTGCCCAACGGAATGTTT
>CAZITB010000103.1:0-9974 GCA_964542055.1 uncultured Candidatus Kuenenia sp. | reverse complement strand
CCAGCCATGCGGTGATGGTGCCTTCTTCCATGGATTGTCCGGCCTGGGGCATTAACACTGGTGTAACATTTTCGGGATATGTTGTTTCGCTCATAATAATTGGCCTTAAATTAAGGTTTTTAACATAAATTTTTAATTTTTTTCAATAATAATAAGAAACTAATCAAAATTCAATCATTATTTTTCAAAAAAGTATTGATTTAGATGATTTTTTATGATTAAATATTGAGAGTTTAATTTTGGAAAAATGTAATGGATGGTTTAGCAATAGAACATAGAAGAGATGATATCCTTGCTCTTGCCTACAAAAACGGCTTTGTGACTGTCAAAGGTCTGGCTGAAGTGCTCAACGTCTCGGAACCGACCGTCAGAAGAGACCTTCACAAAATAAATCAGGAAGGCCTGCTCCAGCTAACTCACGGGGGAGCAAAAGTAGTAGAAAATGCCGACCATTCATTTCTTTCAAAGTTGACCCGCAATGTCGAAGCCAAAAAAATAGTCGCAAGCCTTGCCGCTGAGTATGTCCAAAACGGCGACCAGATATTCCTCGATTCCGGCACTACCTGTTTCCAGATGACATCATTTATGCGAGCCAAAAGGGCTTTATCAGTTGTGGTACATTCAATTCGAACTGCCCAGGAGCTGAAAAGCCCCAATACAAAAATATTGATCCCCGGCGGGCTTTACAGGCCAGAAAAAATGGACACTATCGGACCAATGGCAATCGAATCCCTTGAAAGATTAAGAGGTTATACCGCTTTTATCGGCAGTGACGGCATCGGCATGGATTTCGGCCTGACATCTGTCGATATTGACAGCGCTCACCTGCAAAAAGTCGTAATAAAAAACGCAAAACAAACGTTTCTCCTGATTGACAGCAGCAAATTTGATCAGCCCGCACTTTATAAAATAGCCGATTTCAACGAAATCTCAGCAGTCGTTACCGAACAAAAGCCATCTGACGAGTGGCTCGAGTTCCTGGAAAAAAATAATATTAACGTAATTTATCCAAATATAGAGGAGTAAGGCAAATGCCTAAATCATTATTTGTATGTCCGGAAAACTCCCGGAAAAAATCGGAAATCAAGTTCAAATCAATCCCTGTTAACCATTATGATAAAAAAATATCTGATGAGCTCAAAAGGTATTCAAAAGATGACCTTATCCGCATCCAACGCGATATGGTTGTCTGCAGAACCTTTGAGAATATGCTCAATGAAATTAAGCTGCGAGGCTCGTACAACGGTATCGAGTATATGCACAATGGGCCGGCCCACCTTTCTATAGGTCAGGAAGCTGCAGCTGTTGGCCAGGCTTACCATTTATCAGTTGACGATCATATCTACGGAAGCCATCGCAGCCACAGCGAAATTCTCGCAAAGGGACTGTCGGCAATTTGCCAGCTTGATGATGAGACACTGTTGAACGTAATGAAGAGTTATTTCGGCGGCGAATGCCTGAAAAAAGTCGAAAAAGACGCCAAAGGCGATGTAAAAGACCTTGCCATCGATTTCCTTATCTACGGAACACTAGCCGAAGTTTTCGGCAGAGAAGTAGGTTTCAATAAAGGTATGGGCGGATCGATGCACGCGTTCTTCCCGCCATTTGGCATTTATCCCAATAACGCCATCGTAGGCGGTTCAGGCGATATCGCCGTTGGCAGCGCTCTGTATAAAAAAGTAAACCGCAGAAAAGGGATAACAATCGCAAACATAGGCGACGCTTCCGCGGCTTGCGGGCCGGTTTGGGAAGGATTATGTTTTGCGGTTATGGACCAGTTCAAAAACCTCTGGCAGGAACCTTACAAAGGCGGCTTGCCATTGATCATGAATTTCGTAAACAACCATTACGGTATGGGCGGCCAGACCTGCGGCGAAACAATGGGATATGATATCCTTGCCAGGATCGGTGCCGGACTCAACCCCGAGCAGATGCACTCAGAAAGAGTTGACGGCTACAATCCGCTTGCAGTTGCCGACGCTATCATCCGCAAAAAAGAAATAATCGAAAAAGGCGACGGACCGGTCCTGCTCGATACAATGACATACCGTTACAGCGGACATTCTCCTTCTGACCAGAGCAGCTACCGTGAGAAGACAGAAATTGACGCCTGGACCGAGCACGATCCGATCGTAACATTTGCAAAATCACTTGTTGACGCGAAAGTTTGCGATCAGAACAAGATTGACGAAATCAATCAGAAAATTGATGAACTCGTTACCAAGGCACTTGCTAAAGCATCAGACGCTAAGATTTCACCAAGAGCGGATCTGAAAAAGCAAAATAACCTGCTCGAACAAACGATGTTCTCAAACGAAAAATACGACACATCAGAACCGGGCAGAGAACCCGAAGTTCTGATGCCAAAAGAAGAAAACCCAAGGGTTAAAAGCCTTGCAAACCGTTCAAGGTCAGCATTTGACGAAAAAGGGCAGAGACTGAAAGATACCCGCTGCATTGGTGTCCGCGACGCATTGTTTGAAGCCATACTTGACAGGTTCTACCAGGATCCGACACTTATCGCTTACGGTGAAGAAAACCGTGACTGGGGCGGAGCATTTGCAGTCTATCGCGGACTGACCGAAGCTTTGCCGTACCATCGCTTATTCAATTCTCCGATAGCAGAAGGTGCCATCATCGGAACAGCAGTTGGTTACGGCCTTGAAGGCGGCAGGGCACTTGTCGAGCTTATGTACTGTGACTTTATGGGCAGAGCCGGCGACGAACTGTTCAACCAGCTTTGCAAATGGCAGTCAATGAGCGGCGGACTACTGAAAATGCCCGTTGTCGTAAGAGTGTCGGTCGGCAGCAAATACGGCGCGCAGCACAGCCAGGACTGGACGAGCCTCTGTGCTCATATCCCTGGCTTGAAAGTCGTTTTCCCCGCGACCCCTTATGACGCAAAAGGCTTGATGTATAACGCATTAACAGGGAGCGACCCGGTCATCTTCTTTGAAAGCCAGAGACTATACGGAAACGCTGAAGAGTTCGTCGAAGGCGGGGTACCCACTGAAGCATACGAAGTTCCGTTTGGCGAACCGGCAATCAGAAGGCAGGGGAAAGATATGACAATTCTGACCATAGGCGCAACACTTTACAGGGCAATCGAAGCCGCTGATCAGCTGCAGCAGCAGTACGGTATCAGCTGTGAAATCATCGATGCCCGCTCGATCGCACCGTTCAATTATGAAAAGGTCATCGAGTCCGTAAAGAAAACCCGCAAGATACTGCTTGCTTCGGATGCCTGCGAAAGAGGCTCTTATCTGCACAATATTGCTTCAAATATATCGCAGCTTGCATTCGACGAATTGGACGCTCCGCCGGTTGTACTCGGTGCCAAAAACTGGATCACACCGCCGGATGAAGTTGAAGATGCGTTCTTCCCTTATCCAGCTGATTTTCTGGATATCATCAATGAACACATCATACCGTTGAAAGGCTATTCAACAAAGCGTCCATGCTGCAGCGAGGAAATCCTCCGAAGAAATAAACTAGCTCTTTAATGCAGTAATAGTATGCAAGGTCAGGCAAAGGGCCTTGCATACATTATTTAAACAAAAATAATGGTTTTAAGTCATTGCCTTTAAATGCTTACAAAAAAGCTGGAAAATTCAATCAAAGTATGTAAAATCACTTATGTCTAAATAACCGTAGTTCGGGAGAATTCATTATGAGCAGATATGATATAAAGAGAAATATAAATGTATTTGAAAATTCATCATACACAAAACAGCAGTATGCGGATTTTTTGATCGAATCTTTTAAGTTAATCGAACAATGCGATATCTATCTGGCACCAGATGAAGACATCAATTGCCTTGAGCTGGCCCACTTGATCCCGGTTGTGCCCGAAACCTCCCTGGCAATATATCTAGGCATAAATGATGCCGTCTGCAACAAAGGGCTGGTAACTGCTCTGCTGCCTCAGCACGGGCATAATAATGTCTTCGTATTCGACCCGCAGGTTTATCCCGGGGGCAAAAACGTTCCCTCCGGAACCATTGATGCCAGCCTGGTTCTTCCGGGGTTCGAGCCACCAAATGAAACCTGGAGGAATGAATGGACTTATGTCATGATTAATGATCCTTCCAGAACCTTTCAAAGCCTCTGGGTTGAAAAAGGCTATATCGACGTTATACCCGGCAAGTTCGAAGATTTCACAATGGTAACCGACCACAACAAGTCAAAACTCTGCACGTTTATTTCTCCAAAAGCATTCGATCACCCGGTTAATCAAAAACGCGCATACTTAAAAGCCGCAAGAGACAGAGGCCAAAAAATGGCAAGTGAATTCATCATGCCTGAAAAGATCAAAGACGAATTTGCAGGCCTCGAACCGGTCATACTGCATAAAGGTGAGAAACTTTACGTCGCAACCACTGACTTTGGCCCCTGTGCCCACGGCTGGTGCAATGTTCACCCAGATAACGAACATCTCGCAGTAGTAAACGAAAATTCAGCAGTTCCGCTGAACCTGATTATCGACAAACCTATGGTCAACTCCAAATATGCAACGGGATTAAACCCGCCCAAAGGCAGTGCTGATATGACCAACGACTGGTTTTTGAGAACAGAAATGATAGTGAGAAAACCGTTACTTGAAGGTTTATTTAAGGGCTAAAATGGCTAACTCGAAAAATCTAAAAGCAATGGTTGCCGGGCACATCTGTGTTGATATTACTCCAGGTTTTGATCCTGATACCCAAAGAAGTTTCACTGATATTCTCGCTCCAGGCAAACTGATCAACGTCGAACAAGCCGTTATCGGCACCGGCGGAGTTGTGTCCAATACCGGACAAGCCATGGCGAAACTCGGGATTGATGTAAAACTAAACGGCAAGATCGGCGATGACCATTTCGGTATAATAATCAAAAGCATTTTGGGCACCGATAAAGCCTCATCATTCAAAACCGTTACCGGCCAAAGCAGTTCGTACAGCATCGTCCTTGCAATTCCCGGCATTGACCGGATATTCCTGCACAACCCCGGCACAAACGATACGTTTACCGCCGACGATGTAGATTATGATACACTTTCACAATGCTCGCTGCTGCATTTCGGATATCCGACCCTCATGAAAAAAATGTTCGAAAATGATGGTGCCGAACTTGTTAAAATCTTTAGAAAAGCAAAACAGCTTGGCGTAGTTACAAGCCTCGATATGTCTTTGCCCGATCCTAACAGCGAATCGGGAAAAGCCGACTGGAATAAAATTCTAAAACAGGCTCTGCCGTATGTTGACATTTTCCTGCCAAGTGTTGAAGAAATAGCTTTCATGCTCGACCGGGAATTATTCGAAAAACGCAAAACCCAATCTGCCGGAAGCGATCCCGTGTTTTGCTATGGCCCCGAGGACATGCAAACGATCTCCGATAAACTTCTAGCTATGGGCGTGAAAATCGCCGCCATTAAAGCAGGCATAAAAGGCTATTATCTCAGAACCTCTGACCAGGCCAAACTCAACGACTTGAAACCGATAAGCCAAAATCTTGCCGGCTGGTCTAATCGCGAAATATGGGCCAGCTCTTACAGAGCCCGAAAATTCGGCTCTGCCGCTGGAGCAGGCGACGCAACTATCGCCGGTTTCCTCGCAGCTTTCTTGCATGGTCTGGGCCCGGAAACTTCCGTCAAAGCCGCAAACGCACTCGGCTGGCAAAATGTCAGTGAAGTTGACACCCTAAGCGGGATTCAGGATTGGGATTACACGATGCAAATCGTTAACGATAAAGACACAAATCTTAATCCAATGACAATCGATCAGCCCGGATGGACTCTTGATCAAAACAGCCAAATCTACTACGGCCCCAACGATAAACAGCAATAATAAGGAAATCAAATGACTAAGCATATTTTTACAGGTTTCGGTTTCGGCCCCATTCAATCAGGGCTTTTTGTGGCGGAAGCTTTTGACAGCGGTAACTTTTCCAGGATCGTAATCGCGGAAATCGATCAGAATCTCGTCGATGCGGTAAGGCAATCTGGCGGCACATACTACGTCAACGTGGCAACTTCAAACTCGATCGAAGTACAGCAAATCGACAATATCGAAATATACAATCCCAACGTTCCACAGGATAAAGAAAAACTCATTGAAGCAATAGCCCAGTCCACAGAAATTTCCACCTCGCTGCCATCTGTTAACTTTTATGACACTGGCGATAATTCAGTTGTCAAACTCCTAAAGCAAGGTCTTGACAAATCACAAACCGCTAAAATAATTTATACCGCTGAAAACAATAACCACGCCGCCGAAATACTTGAACAAAAAGTGGGCACTTTCGACAACGTCCAGTTTCTAAATACAGTTATCGGTAAAATGAGCCAGGTCGTTAATGACCCCGAGCAGATCAAAGAGAAAAACCTCAAAACTGTCGTAAACGGCTTCCAAAGAGCCTTCCTGGTTGAAGAGTTCAGTAAAATTATGGTAACCAAATGCAACCTGCCAGGCTTCAACCCCGGCATTGAAATTTTCTCAGAAAAAACTGACCTTCTCCCGTTCGAAGAAGCCAAACTTTACGGCCACAACGCAATCCATGCACTCCTTAGCTTCCTCGGAGCATACAAAGGCTACAATAACATGTCCCAGCTTAGCGACGACAAACAGCTAATGCAAATCGCCCGGGAGGCATTTATCGAAGAATCCGGCAAGGCACTGGTAAAAAAATACAAGCATCTCGGCGATGAACTCTTTACTCCCGAAGGTTTCCATGTTTACGCAGAGGACCTTCTGGCAAGAATGACAAACCCGTTTCTTGCCGACGCGATCGAGCGAACCGCCCGTGACCCGATCAGGAAACTCGGCCTAAATGACCGGATATTCGGAACGATGCAACTGGCACTGGATAACGGTATTGAACCTGTGAATATGGCAAAAGGAGCACGTGCAGGGCTTTGGTACCTTCTCCAGGATCAGGCTTGGGATTGCCAAAAATCAAAGTACTCCGATCAGATCAAAAAACTTGTTTTAGGCGACCTGTGATCCGTCTTAGCCCAATGTTTAGACAAATAACTTGCCAAAATCTCATATTTACAGTAAACTCCTGTTTTATCCAGCTTCGGCGCCCGTAGCTCAGGTGGATAGAGCGACAGTTTCCTAAACTGTAGGCCGCAGGTTCGAGTCCTGCCGGGCGTACTTTTGTAAATCATTTCTATTAAATCACTTACAAACTATAATTCTGTATAATTTGACAAGTCTTTTCGTGCCGTATAACTTTTTTTATAACTTTTAAATGTTTTACGGAGTACGAAAAATGGCTGAGAAAAAATCAAAACACAACCTGCCGGGAACCATCTACAAAAACGGTAACCGCTGGTGGTGGAAAGTAAAATTACCGGGTGAAGATAAAGTTAAGGCAAGACCTCTAAAAGCTGTTGGGGCAGTTATGGCAACTAATGATTACAATGTTGCCGTTGAATGTGCCAAGATGTTATTGGCTAATGCGGTATTTAAATCTAGTCAGAAAGTGTCTGAATCTATTACAACCATTGCTCACCTTGTTATGGCATATATTGAATATGCAAATAAATATTACAAAGATCATGAAGGAAAACCGAGCAGGGAAGTAGCAAACATTCATCATGCGTTGGGTCCGTTAATAAAGATTTGTGCTCTGATTGAAATTGAAGATTTTGGCCCGCTCAAACTTATTGATGTCAGAGACGAAATGATCAAACAAAACATTTGTAGAAAAACTATCAACCAGCGAATAGGTGTAATCAAACGCATGTTCAAGTGGGCTGCCAGTCGGCAACTTATCCCGATGATAACATATCAGGGACTTTTAACAGTTGAGGGATTAAAACGAAATCGTTCTGCTGCAAAAGAATCCCAGCCAGTGAAAGCGGTTGATGAAGAGCATGTTTATAAGGTACTGCCTTATTTAACTCCTGTATTATCCGCCGTGGTGCGTATTCAACTTCTAACTGGTATGCGGCCAAGTGAAGTTCTCCAGATGAAGCCAAAGGATATTGACCGCAGCGGTGAAGTATGGCACTATTTTCCTGAACGGCATAAAAATCTTTACAGGGGTCATGAACGAATAGTTCCTATCGGCCCTGAGGGACAGAAGATTCTTGCTCCTTTTTTACTGCGGAATGAGAATAGCTACTGTTTTTCGCCTGCGGAATCGGAAAAGCTCCGCCGCCAGCAAATGACTAAAAATCGTAAGACACCATTATCTTATGGCAACACTGTCGGTAGCAATAAGAAAGACGATCCCAAACGCACACCCGGTGATGTCTATGACTTTCAGGTGTACGGCAGGGCAATAAGCAGGGCACTGGACAGGGCAAGGGCTGATATTAAGGCCAAAGGTGGCGACCCTGACAAAGAGCTTCCTAAATGGACACCATATCAGCTAAGACACACCGCAGCTACCAAGGCAAGGAAGATGTTCAACTATGAAACCGCAGGGGCACTGCTTGGCCATAGTAACATGAGCGCTACCGCGATTTATGCAGAACGCAATCAGGGCCTTGCTGATGAGGTGGCAAGGAGGATAGGGTAATGGATGAGCGATTTGAGACAATGACAGAGTATTTTGAATATCTTGACAGCTATACCATAGATGAAAACCCAGATTATGATTTCGTATCAGAGGACCTTGATCTTTTGGAGGATCAGTATCATCCCAGGCTGGGCTTTAGACCGCCAAAGGAGTTTACCTGTAGACTGCCGATTATCGGCAGATCAAGGAATATTACAAAGGCGATTGAATATGTGCTCGATGAAATAGCAGAGAACTGTTATGAGGATGCCTGTAAGCTTATCAATAATGTTGAGTCGGTGCATATTTTCAAGGATACAGGCAGCAGATACCTTGGTCGCTGGGTAGCCTTTGACTGGGATATTAGCTGGAGATATTACCTTGGCGAGTATTATGATGATTTTATGAGTAAAAAGGCGGGTGTGATATTATTGAACCAGAAAATCTCAAAGAGTTTGAACCTTGCCAAATATGTTTTTGCCCATGAATGCGGCCATGCGGCTGATAACCTTGCCGGTCCTGCAAACTGGCTGGATGCCAATCTTTTCAGGACCGATTACAAAGAGGCAGCGGCCAACAGTTATATCAAACGATGGGGCATGGGTCACCTCATTGACAAGGTTTCGCAGGTGGATGTGATAACATTTGAGAAGCTCTCTGTGGATAAACCGTTCAGCTGGTTTGACATCCCGACAATTTAAACAATATTAGAAGGCAGTTGGCTTTAGCGGTCAGCTGCCTTTTTTTTATATGGTCGGTATTTATGCAGCGGACATGTTTTGTTGGTGCACATGGTTACTTCTGCTTTTATCCAGCCTACACATTCAAGACACTGTATCTTTATAGCCTGGCGCGGTGGCAACGTTCCTGCAAGTGCTTTTGCATACTGCTTGTGATATCTTGGCGGTATTTTTTCAAGGTCAGTTTTCATAGATGCTCCGAAGTTTTTTTCTTTTATGGTATGCGGCGCGAAATTTTTTGTAAAATTCATGTCAAAAATAAATAACAAAAAGGTAGCGTTATTGATACTGTGGGGAATGAATAAGGGCTTGCCTGGTCCAACGGCAAAAATGTTTACGTCTATAGGCGAATACAATTTTCATGGTGATTTGGACATCACAAGTCTACATGAAAACTATCAAAACCAAATCGGTCTATATATGGTCCAGGTTTGGTCCATACACGAGAAGTACCAAAACATGGCCATATCAGTATTAATAACATCTTCCGTCCTAACGGTCTATAGGAGTAGTAAAAAATGATTTCTATTAAAAATAATTATAATGTAATACGCCGATATACACATATATATAACAATAGGGATTTTGTTAGGACTGTTAGGACGGATAGGACCAGCCCCGGCAAACGTCTTAATGATCTAGATTTTCTTTCATGTATAATACTATGGGGATGGGTAGTTTTGATGGGCTGTGATTAAGCAACATCTTTTCTGTAAATTTTCTTTTTGCCTGAGTTAGCGGGTTCAT
>CAZITB010000102.1:0-10043 GCA_964542055.1 uncultured Candidatus Kuenenia sp. | reverse complement strand
AAAGAAAATGCTGAGTATCTCCACCGTTGGGATCCTGGATAAGTTCAACTTCTCTGATACCAAAAGCTCCTGTTTGAACATCCAAAACTTGTTCTTTATTTAGAAGTTTGATTTCATATTTATATAAGTTGGGTTCACCATAACCCTTAGGCCACCATAACTTAGGATTAGAGACCTTAAAGTTGATAATATTCTTAATTCCCTTGACATCAATGTTCCTTTCAATCGAATTGATACCATGAGAAATTTTTATGGACATATTAATGTTATCGATGTTATGTTTTCTTATTTCTTCATCTAACTCAACCAACATATGTACTTTTCCGTTCATTCTGGAACGGACAAAAACATTTTCAATCACACCTGGCTTAACTGACTGTAGCCATACATTTCGATGAATGCCAAGTGAAGGAAGATGAGGGGCCCAATCCCAAGAAAACTGACATTGTGCTTTTCTGGCAAAAATGCGGGGAGTGTAAAAACAAGCAATATAGCTACTCGTATCGCGAGACTCTATTACTTCTTTGGTTGCATGAATACAAATTGAAACACTGTTGATTTGCCCTAACAAAATTTTGTCAGTAATATCAAAACAGTACCGGTAAAACATATTCGATGTTTCACCAATTTTACTGCCATTTACATAAAGGGTTGCGTATGTATCAATTCCATTTAGAACAATTTGAATGCGATCAGAGCCGAAAGAATGAGGTATTTTAATTTCTTTTCTAAACCACCAGTCCCGATACGATGTCCATTTGCATTTTTCAGTATTAATATCTAAAAACGGTTCCGGAATTTTACCTGCTTCCTGCAAAGCAGGATGAATGTCTCCCGGAACATTCACATTTATCCATTTACTAGAATCACAATTCTTATTGGAATATTTTCTGTTATCATTTCGTGAATATTTCGCGTCTTTTAATTTCCATATCCCATCCAAGCTGATCTTCTTTAAAGGCATAAAACTTTCTCCAAAGAACTACATATAAGCTCTAAACTTAAATTAACAATATCCTTTTACAAAAAACAAAAAAAGAGGATTGTTTTAGCAACCCTCTTTTAAATTTTACCTAAAACCATGACTTCACTGTAGATTATTTTTTCCTGCGGGCAAACATGAAACTGCCAAGACTAAGCAACATTATTGTTGCTGGCTCTGGCACAGCCGCAGTTACCGTAGTGATACCATCAGCATACTCATAATTCAAAATACCTGTTCCATCATAGGCTTTAATCCAACCATTCGCTTCACCTGCCTGAAGGGTCGCTCTCTGGTCGCCTACAAAAGTCATTTGTCCTTCGAGTATATCTACATAGGATGTAGGTGTTGCCCAAATTTCATTCACCATATAAGTTATCATGTCTACCGGGTTATTAACATTAACACTACCTGAAACTGTTAGTCTTGAATCATTACCAAGCTGCCACCAACCTGAAGTTTGAAGTACTCCACCGGCTTTAACGTCAACCCTTGAAGTCCCTACAATCTGAATTCCACCTGTATTAAGAGTACCTTCTACTACAACATTTCCGATACCTGTAACAACCATCCAGTTGTTAGCGAAAGTACCGCCTTGTTTAACAGTCAATTGCGCAGGCGCCCAAAATTCACCAATTGTGAAAACACTCGCCATTGCATCATCTCCATCATTAATGAAAACCGAAGATGAACCAAGATTAATTTTTGCATCATCATCAATGGTTGACAAGCCAGCATCCCAGTTAAGACTATCCATCCAGCTTTCACCATCTCCATCGCCTGTCCAGTTAGTTACAGCATTTGCTGGTAAAGTCAAAAACAGCGAAAAAACCAAAACTGAAGTTAATAACGTTCTCATCTTACTACCTCCAAAAAAAAATTAAATAACCTTCAGAGCAACATACCCTGATTTAACAAAAATTATTATAGCAAATCAATCAAAGCAAAAACTGTCTTTTTTTGTTTATTATCTGTCTTTTTACGAAAACACTCAGAACAAGGCACAGAAATAGATATTATCGGAAGATTTGTTTGTAAATAAGTATATTAGCATTGAAATGGAAAGTAAGAAGTCTCTAAAAATGAAATATCATTTCATAGAAGTCTTAAAAGCTAGGTTGCTTATCATATTATTTGCCTATCAGTATTGTATAATATTGGGTACTGTAAATGACCAGAGGCTATAATCACCTTTTTACGCAAGATATCTGAAAATGACAATATAATAAAAAAGTGCCGCAAATATGACAATAATTCAAATGAGGGCAAAAATCCATTTTGAGTTGGTTAGTTCAAGTATGCAACTCAAAATTGAAGAGATAAATTTTTAATCCTCCAGAATGAAATTATAAATGAATGCTGAATGAGCATTTATTACATGATGAAAGAGATGTCATTTTGCGATAATATCATGTCTAATTGCGTAGTAGCTTTCTTTTAGAAATTTTAGTCTTTCAAAACAGTGACTATTTTAAATACTGTATTAAAAACAATTTAAAGAAAAAGACTCTTTACGTTACTGCTAAACAAAATACATAAGATAACTCTGTTTCATCTCAGAAAAATAACTGCCCTCTTGAATTGCTTTTCTAAAATTCGTAGAATGAACTTGGTATTTTATATTATAAATTATTGTGTAAGGAGTACAATTGTGAAATTACGTAAAAAAGGCTTTACATTAGTAGAATTGTTAGTTGTTATTTCTATAATCGCATTGTTGTTGTCTATACTCATGCCTTCGCTAGGCAGAGCTAGGGCCATGGCTCAGCAAGTAGTTTGTTTAACTAACATTAAACAGAACGGTTCAGCCTTTCTGTTATATGCAACTGATAACAACGGTTCTTTTGTTCGTGGATCTAGCGGTTGGGATGGTTTATATACAAATGACGGGAATGGTGGGGATACTCCAGATTGGGGATTAGGTTATTGGTTAGCTGACCTGAAAGCTTATCGCGGAGATGATATCAAGACACTTACTTGTCCATCAGCTAAGAAAGTTAACCCTGGTTTTGCTTCTAATCCTATGGGAGAGTATCAAGGTTGGATCAATTATTCAGCAGCATGGGGGTACCCCATGGAAGGCCTGTCTGATGTAAGTTTTGATAATCCCATACCAATAAGTTATAGTATGAACGGTTTCGCTACAAATCCAGATAAGGGTTCTGAAATCGAACAGACAGATCGTTCAAATGGTACTGTACCTGCTCCATATGACTATTGCTGGAAGAAATTTGAAAAATTATCTAGTCCTGATGTAGTTCCGATATTTTCTGATGGTAGGTGGCTAGGTGGTTTTTCAAACTCAGACAGAATAGGCTATCTTCAGCCTCCTGCTACACTTAAAGAGGCAGAAAATGGAACTAGTATGTATTATAACTGGGGCATTGGGCAGTATTGCATTCCCAGGCATATTTCTGGTACAAATATGCTTTATGGGGATTTCAGTACCCGCAAAACGGATCTTAAAGATCTTTGGAAACTTAAATGGAATCGTAATTTTAACATTAATAATCGATATGCTATTGATGAAACAGTATTTCCAGATTGGATAAAGTAAGACGAATCAACTGAATATCTGGCATATTTCAAATACAAATAAGTTAAGATTTGTTTTTATCAAAATTTAACTTTAGCAAAAAATAATTTAACAGGGAGCGTTTAATATGTGCAGATATTTATTAAAAGATTTTTGTCATTATTATCTTGCATTATCTTTGTTTTTTTTAATCACTAGCAATTCTTATGCCTCCTCTTGGACAATCTCCTCAAATCCCTCTCATTTAGTGATTGAAGAAGGTGATGTAGGCAGTTCAACAATATCCTGGTCAGTAAGCGGTTTTGACTCTGCGCAGGTATGGGTTTCAGTAAATGGAAATACCGAATCATTGTTAGCAACAGCAACTCAAGGCTCAGTAGATTGTCCCTGGATTTTACCTGGAAACTATTATGTATTCCTACTTTATGAGGGAACTTCACATTCTACTCTATTGGACTGGAAAAGTGTTACCACGCAATTTGGTTCTTCGAGCACTCTTGGCTTTAACTATTGGCCTGGAGATTTAAAATGCCAATCGCTAAACAATGCAAACTGGACCACAATACGGTCAAGAGTTGAAAGTGATCTTGACCATATGGCTAGTTTAAATGTGGGAATTATAAGGCTAATGTTCTGGCCGCAGCTAAGTGGATTTAAACTTTATCCATGGGGTGGAGGTTTTATCAGTGAATTCTATGAACAAAAAACTAATCTTATTGATTTTTTAAGTCTTTGCCAGGCAAGGAAAATCAAAGTTAACATAACTTTTGGTAATAACTTTTATACAGCAGGCAACGGCAATCCAGATCATAGGTGGTGGATGGATGCTTATTCGGACTTTAACACATTTTTAAATGATACAGTTTTTTGGATAAACGGTTTTGTGAATTCTGTGGAATCAAGCCCATACAGCGAAACAGTAATTATGTATGACTATGAAAATGAATGGCATAGTGAGGCAATTAATTCTGGTTGGTATATCCGTGAAATATATGACAGAACAAAAGTGCCTAAAGGCAAAAGAGGGTGTTCGATTTTGCGAATTCCAACTGGTGCAAATGATTTACACAATGAGCTTTCAATAAACATTGATCCTGATATTGGAAAAAGGAATTTAGATTATGTTGATTTTCACAGTTATCCTTATTATCCAGCTCATGCCGATATAGAACTTGCTTACGAACAATTACAAAATATTTTCCCTAATTCTACTGTCTTGATGGGAGAATTCGGTCATCCTTGCCAATCTTCTTCTTACGAATCCTCACAAGAAAATATTATTATGGATTTAATGAATCGTTCAATAAATAAAAATATTTCTTATTATATGAACTGGTGTTTCCATGATTCAGATATTTCAGGGGGTGATGGTTGGGCATATACATTTGATGAACCTAAAGATGTAATGGGCGCGGCTTCAGAACTTTTTTCTCCAATATTGAACCCTGATATGGAGAACCTGCTAAATGATAAACCTGAAAACTGGACGACTGGTGAAGCAATAGGCGTTGATTTTTTATATAATAGTGAAGCTGCTACTGGTTCTTTTTGTGCTCGACTTAGAAGTAAACAAATATCTGGAAAAGCCTGTATTAGTTCTGAACCAGTGACAATAGAAGGTGGTCGCAAACTCTTTTTAAATTGTTTTGTTCGGTCTTCTATGGAAAATATTCACATGGCCGTGGAAGAGTACGACAACTCTATGAACTTGTTAGCCAAAAGTGAGGGACCCGAATTTACTCCAACAACTTGGAAATGGTACAACTATCTTCAAAATGCAGGATCCTTTAATTTAAATCTATATCCAGAAACTAAATATATAATTGTTTCTGTGAAAGCAGATTATTCGACAACTTCATCTTACCTTGATATCGATACTGTTTCAACTAGCGTTAGTAATCAAAATGCGATTAGAGCAGATTTTAATGACGATGGTGCCGTCAACATTATAGACCTTCAGGCTTTTTCCGCTAGCTGGCTCACGCAAAAAGGACATCCTGATTGGAAGAGTAAGTTTAATCTTTCTTCTATCGATAACGATACTATTGACTTTCTTGATTTTTCAACATTTGTACAATTTTGGAACTCTCAAAAACATTAAATTTCTAACTTGCATTGAACTAAATGAATTGTTTTTCATTAGTTTAAACAATTTCTGCCAGTTCAATCTACAGGTTTTATTTTGAAATAATAAGGTTGAGATATTTCAAAATTTGATTTTTGAAATTAGTGATAATCTTTAGCTTATCAGAAAGAGAGGTGTAATTAATCGATAAGTTTATTTTGAACATTTCAGGCTCAAATCTAAATGATAATTTGTTTGAAAGGATCCGACTCATGAAAAAAATAGTTCCTCTTTCTTTACTGTTCACTTTATATTTATCACCATTTATTTTCGCTGGAACCAATGTAGGATTCAATTACTGGCCTAAGGGTTACTCAGCTAATATTCTAACAAATGCCAATTGGACTACCCCAAATAAAACTGTAGTCAAAAGAGATTTGGATCAAATGGCCAGTTTAGGAAGTAAATGTATACGATTACTTCTTCACTCAGGAGAAACCGGATTCTCTGGTCCAACTTTTTCGAGTACATTCAATGAAACAAAATCTAATCTTCCTGAGTTGGTGGGATTTTGCAAAGAGCGTGATATGAAAGTTGTAATTGCTTTTGGAAACAATCTTTATACTTCTGGGAATGGAAATTCAGGACATCGCTGGTGGATGGACGGATGGGTAGATTTCAGTTCGTTTCTCAGTTCAGTGCAAACTTGGATGAATGGTTTCATAGACTCTGTAGAGAATTCATCGCATGCAAACGCAGTATTGTACTATGATTATGAGAATGAGTGGTATGATCGCCAGATAAATTCGAGATGGTATCTCGATTATTGTTATACTTGGACCAATGTACCTTCTGGCAAGAAAGGGCTGTCCGTTATGCGTGTTCCTGAGGATTCCGATGCTGCATATGATTATGCCCTTGGGTCAAGTAAACTTTTAGATTACGTAGCTTTTCATTGTTATCCATATGCGAGTGTAAACTCGAATTTGGAGCAAGCCTATGACCAGGTAATTAGCAAACATACAAATGCTGTCTGCATTATTGGAGAATTAGGAGCACGGACAGATCAAGTATCTGAAGACCAACAACAAAATATTGTGATAGATATTATACAGCGTGCGTCAAACAAAAACATTCCTTACAGTCTTCATTGGATGCTCTGGGATGGCACAATCTCCCCCGCAGAAGCACATGGCATTGGATGGTCTCATAACGCACCAAAAGATGTTATGGGTGGTTGGGCGGAACAATGCACTCCAGTATACAATCCAGATATGGAGATAGGAACAGGCACTCCCAATGGTTGGTCAGCTGGTTCTTCAAGTCCATACAGTTTTTATTCAGGCCAAAGCAACACAGATTCAGCTACTAACGACCGTTATGCAAGAGTACAAGTAGATAGCAGTTCAGGATCTGCATGGCTTGTAAGCTCATATATTCCTGCAATTTCTGGCCAAAAGTTCTATGTCAATGCATACATCCGTTCAAATATGAATAATATCACGATCAGCATTTATGAATATGACAGCAGTTATAACTATATACAAAGTAGTGCTGGTCCAACTTATAACAACCCTGGATGGATATTTAAAAGTTACCAAAGTTGGGTTGGACCTTGGGCTCCAACATTGAATGCCAACACTAGTTATGTTATTATAGTCATTTCTGGCATCTCAACAAATAACCCAAGTTATCTTGACGTAGACTGTGTTTCTGGGTATTAAATGATTGCTTATGGAATTTTATAACCAAATTTATACACCATTACCTAAAAGTCAAAATCCTCAGCTTCTAGAATCGAAACCCGAGATATTTAGTACTGTCATAATCAGGGCTAGTTCTGTTTGTTTTCAGAAGAAGTGGCATAGGTTAGGACTTTTATGTAAATTTGGAGAAAATATGCTTGATGATTTTAATAAAGATATTCATAAAATAGGACTTGCCTGAATAAAGAAGCAAACTTGCCTTAAGATTTGACAGAATTTAAAGACCAATCAATCCATCTTGGAACAAAAAATGTTAAGTAGACGTGAATTTCTCAAAAGTACCACTTGTTCGTTATCTATTTTTTTTACATGCGGGTGTTTCAATAAAACCTCTACTGATAAACTAAATAGAGAGAAAAAAAACGATAGAAGTCCCAATATAATATTTATCCTTACAGATGATCAGAGATGGGATTCGTTAGGCTGCATAAATCCTATATTAAAAACACCAAATATTGATGATTTAGTATCTAAAGGTGTTATGTTTTCAAACACTCGTGTTACCAGCAGTATTTGCGGGCCGAGTCGCGCATCTATAATGACAGGCCAATACGCTCGGCGAACTGGTATTCACGGTTTTAATAAACAGCTAACCCCAGATCAGCTCGCCAATACTTACCCAATGCTTATGAAAAAAAACGGCTACAGAATTGGGTTTGTAGGCAAATATGGCATAGGCGCCGAAAACCTGCCCAATTATGAATATGATTATTGGGCAGGCTGGTCCGGCTGGGGAAGATACCAAGGACACACAAACGAAGAAGGCAAACCCATACATCTTACCAGAAAACTTGGAAATGACTCCCTTGAATTTCTTGATTCTTGCAATCAAGAGCAACCATTCTGTCTTTCTGTAAGTTTCAAGGCGCCTCATTGTCAAGACGGCGACCCAAGACAGTTTATAACAGATCCTTTTTATGATGACATATATAAAGATACCGAGTTTAGTCCTCCTAAAAAGGCAAACCGAAAATATTGGGAGAACTTACCAGATTTTTTAAAAAAAAATAATGAAGCAAGAAAAAGATGGAAGATCAGATTTTCATCACCCCAACTTTACCAGAAAATGGTTCGGAAATATCATACACTTATATATGGAATAGATATTGAGATTGGTCGCATACGCAATAAACTCGAACAAATAAATGCAGCAGATAACACGATTATAATTTACACAAGCGATAATGGTTTCTATCTTGGCGAACATGGTCTTGCTGGCAAATGGTACCCTCACGAAGAATCTATAAGGATTCCTCTAATCATATATGACCCCAGATTCAAAAATACTCAAGGCACTATACGTCAGCAAATGGCTCTAAATATTGATTTAGCACCAACCATACTAGATTTTGCAAGTATTACTGCACCTAAGAAAATTCAGGGCCGATCCCTTTTGCCAATTATAAGAGATAAAAAGAAAAATTTACGTAAAGATTTCTTTTATGAACACCTCTTAGACCATGAAGGAATTCCAAAAACAGAGGGGATAATTGGAAAACGTTACAAGTATACTCGGTGGATAACACAACAGCCTGTCTATGAAACTCTTTGGGACTTAAAAGTTGACCCTGATGAAACTATCAACTTTGCAACCCATCCAGAGTACAAAGATGTGCTAATAACTATGCGAAATAGATTCTTTCATCTTGCACAAAAAGTAAAATAGAGAAACTGTTCAGTGACAATAAACATTACACCTCGCAATAACGTAAACAATAGCATTGAACGTACCTTTCCATTTGCCGAGAACTTATCAGAAGGTATGCCATAGAAACTGACAAATAGGCTTAAGGAACTTGAATTCACTATCAAAAATGGTGAAGCTAAACTTCAAACGGTAAGCAAAAGTTGCTAGAAAACCTGCTCAATGAGTATATCTTAAGTATGATTGAAAACAATAACGGAAAATTGGCTTTTTATAACTTTCCCTATGACTTTTGATTTGACAATCGGGACTTGATGACTTATTATATCCTCAAATGTCAACTGTAACATATTGTCACCAAAAAACTTAAAGTTGTTATGGTTTAACAGAAAAATATTTGCAAACTTAATTGAATGACTTTGTAATCCGTAGATCCCCAGGTTTAAATCCTGGCGGGCGTACTACTTTAGATAGAATGTTAAACTATTCACATTTATGTTAAATGCGAATATCTGGGTCCGAATGGAATGCATTCTTTTATTTTTGTATCTGTTAATTTAATTTTATAGAGAGATTGTATGGACAGATTTAAATTAAATGAGCTTTTGCAAAATCCGCCAGTTGAATATCGACCTGTTGTTTTCTGGAGCTGGAACGAGATCATGGAACCGCAACAGGTTCGTGACCAGGTCGAGATGCTTGCCAAGGCAGGTATGGGCGGTGGCTTTATTCATTCACGTATTGGACTTATTACGGATTATATGAAAGAACATTGGTTTGAGGCTGTTGATGCTGCATTGGACCAGGCTATTAAATGCGGTTTAAAAATGTATCTTTATGATGAGGATAAATGGCCGAGCGGTTTCGCGGCTGGTGCTGTGCCTCTTGAAAACGAAAATTTCCGCATGAAAGCTTTGATTGCACGCGATGCTGGTGAACCTATACCACAGGACTGCAAATCGGTTGAAAACTCTTCGAATGACAAAGATGTTTACATTTATACTTCTCCGCTAGGTTATGACTGGTTCAACGGCACGTGTTACAGCGAT
>CAZITB010000101.1:0-10275 GCA_964542055.1 uncultured Candidatus Kuenenia sp. | reverse complement strand
TATTTTCAGTTTATTGTTATTTAAATGTTTTTGCTCTATGGACTCAAAAGAGATAGGTGGTATTTGACAGGTATTTGGTATTATTTTAATTTTGTTTTCACTTAATCTGCAATTTACAAGGTGCTGTTTTTGAGAGCCATCGAGAACCGTCACAATATTGGCAGCAGAGAGGATTTTAAGAAAGATTTTTGATTTTTGAGTTTGTTGAGGCCATTGTGTGAACCAGTTCCCATGCAGTGATACTACAAGCGGTTTTCTTTTACAAAAAGATTTAACAAAAAGAATGGCCAATCCATCCCTTATGATTGAATTCCAACTCTGCCCTATATTAAAATATAAGATTATGCCGGATTTGAAAATGAACGAGGACAGGTAAGTCCAAAAGCAGAAGATTTTCAGAATGTAAGAAACGGCGGAGAAAAATGTAACTTTTTGGGAGCGGGACAGGGTAGGGATATTGTGCGGGCAAAATCTCCATTGGTCTTGTAAGTGCTCAAGAATCAACCTGGAAGCGGTCTGTTGTCCAGTTTCGTATGTGGTCTGGGGATAGAAAAAGTGTATATTTTTTTTTGTTTTTTTCATTTCGAAAAAATAGTGATTTATTTTGTTAGAACAAGCAGAGAATAGCCGCCTAAAAGTTTTGCAGTAAATGGTAAACTTATCTTTGACAGAAGAAAACGTGATTTATTAGCCAGGCATTTTTTTAAGGTGGAATTGTATTTTGGTGAGGCCTGGGTGATATCGGTGTAGAAGTAGTCGATAATTTGCTGGTCACAATCTTTTAACACATCTAAAGCGGTTTGGGCACAGAAGTAATGAATGTGTCCAACGCTGGAACGGGCATGGCTGAATCTTGACCGGAGGATTGCGCTTGCGTGCATTTCTAAAGGAATGTGGTAAATTTTATATTCTGCTTTTTTTCCACAATCCCTTATGAATTGAAAGTAATCTTCAATATGTTCCAGTACATCAATAGCCAGCAGCAAATCATATTTTTTATCATTCTGTTCAAAAAGGTCTTGTATGTGGTAGTTCAATCTTTCATTTTGCTTTGTTTTTGCAACGTTGTATGCCTGCTGGGATATCTCATAGCCATCGAAAACGGCCTGATTGGGAAAATTGAGGTAGAGTTGATTTAGAACTTCGCCAACTCCACAACCGACTTCGCAAATTGAAAGGGGGTTGAAATTATTTTTTCTGATCATCTCCAAAACCTTTTGTGCTTTCCATGCGGAATCTTCCTGATGCCATTGAGGATTGTTTTTGATGTATTGGCCGTTCTGATAGATTGAGTTTTGCATTTTTGTTCTTTTGGTATTTTATTAATCCAGGAGTATTTTCTTATTAGGTCTTAATGATAGAATGAGCTTTCTTGAAAGTGTTGGAGCCAGTAACATGGTGGTATAGAAAAAAGCATTTTTGAGATTTAACGGCTGTCTGATGATGCTTTGGAGTAATGCTATTCTTGCATTTCTGTATTTTTTTATTACCGCATAATCTAAGCCGAAAGAAAAGAATGCGTTAGAAAGGCATTGATTTTTAAGCTTATGAGGCATTTTGTTCTCTTTGGACAATTTTGAGAGGAGGTAATAAATTTCTTTTACGGCAGTGTCCATGTTGGCGGAGGTGTAGCTGTCAGTCAGTCTGTAGCCTGTGAGTTCTTTTTCGATGTATGCTGCTTTATAGTGTTTTGCAATTCTAAGCCACATTTCCCAGTCAGCAGTAATGAAAATTGACTCATCGAAGAGTCCGACTTTTTCAAAACATTCTTTTCTGGTAACTACTGTTGAGTTGCAGATGAAATTCTTTTTTATCAGATTTGAGAAAATCCAACCTGAGGCGGGTTGATTTGAGTGCTGGTGTTTTGAGATTATGTTGTCATCACGGTCTATGAAATTTGCTGCGGTGTAAACAAAGCCGCAATCTTTATTATTTTCAAGGCATTTTATGCTTTCTGTGATTTTCTGAGGGTAGTAGATGTCATCGCAGTCGAGCAATGCGATATAGCAGCCTTGCGATTTTTTGATTCCAAGATTTCTGGCGCTACTTGCTCCGCCATTAGTTTTTTTTATGTAAGTGATTTTGTCCATTAACGACTTTAGTCTGCTTTGAGTGTCATCGGGTGAACCGTCATCTATTACGATGATCTCTAAGTTATCATAGGTTTGATTCAAAACACTTTTTATGGTCCTGATGGTGAGGTCAGGCTTTTTATATGTTGGGATTATTACGCTTACTTTTTTCATGAATAATAGTTTTACTTGAGATAATCTTTATAGTATGTATTGAGGTATTCTTTCAATGCTATTTTCCAGTGTCGCATTTTGTACAATCCTCTTAGTTGTAACTTTTTGGGAATGAGTCTTTCTGAGAGTGGGCGATCAGCGAAATATTGTTTTTTGAAATAGTCTGACGAAACCTGGTTTATTTTAATTTGGTCGGTTAATCCTAAAATGTTAAGCATTTCCTGTGCAACTTCCAGTCGGCTGGTTACTCCCTGGCAAACCAGGTTATAAAGTCCCCAATATTGTTCTTTCAGCAGGAGATTAACATTTACCGCGAAGTCATAGGTGTAAGTTGGAGTTCCGAATTTATCGTTAACAATGAAGAGTTCCTTGCTGCCATCCTTTATCTGCTGCATTATTTTCTGGGTAAACTTTTTGTCTTTTTTCGGCCCTGCTCCCATCATCCATCCGGCACGACATATTAAGTATCTTTTTGCATTTTCTTTAACGAATACCTCACCTGCATATTTTGCTCTTGCATAATGGCCCAGAGGATTTGGAAAATCCCAATCATCATAAAGGTCCTTTTTGCCGTCGAAAATTCCTGCGGTACTTATGTATAAGATCGGGATGTCTAAAAGGTTTGCTATATAGACGGCATTTTCTACAGCCAGCGTATTAGTAATATAGGTGTCATCAGGGTTCAGTTCGCAAAATTCAAGGTCGGTGTAAGCTCCAAGATGGAAAAGATAATCTGGGTTAAATTCAGTAACATCTTGTTTGTATTTCGAATAATCACGGAAGTCTAGAAAGCTAAGCCATTCTTCGTTTACGTCTTTGTCGGTGCACTTGAGAGTATTTTCTTTTGAGAAAAGTTTATAAAAAGCTTCTCCGAGCATTCCGCCACAACCTGCAATGTAAATTTTCTTGTGTTTCATTAGATACCAAAATTTAAAATTGAATTAATTATCCATAAAAGCTGATAGAAGGGTTTTATCTGTATTGAAAAAGTCGAACTTGGGAGAAGTATGAGAAGGACGTTTGAGGAAGTTTATGAGAGTGCTTTCGTCAGCTATTAACTTATAATTTATTATGCCGGTGTCGTCAAAAGGGTTCAGTAGTAATTTTTCAGGGTTATAAATAAACCCCACGTCTTTGCCTACAAGAGCTGCTTCCAGAAGACATGCGGAGTAAGGCGAAATCACTTTTTTTACTTTTCCGTAGAGTTCCGGCAGAGAAAGATTTGAAACTTTATATTTGGTCAGTTTACAAATATTATTGAGTTCAAAAAAGTTCATGGGATGAAATTTGAATATAAACTCTAAATCCGCGGTTTTATTTTTAATTTTATTTAATAATTCTAAAACAAGGATTGAGTCATTCATATTACCGGAAAGGCATACAAGGATTTTAGAATCACTGCCCGGTTCTATGGGGATATGGTTGATATAAGCTTGTTTAAATGCATAGCCGTTTTTGCAGTTTAGCTGGGGATATTTTTTTGAGTAATAGCTGCAATATTTTGAAGAGTTGAATATGATCTTGTCTGGTTTGGGTAGGGTATCGCATACATTTTTGCCGGCATATTCCAGGCAAAGCTGGTTTTTGGGCTTTGTTGTATGAAAATAGCCCAAGACTGACATTTGCGGGAAAAATTTTTCCCGAGCCAGCAGCAGCATCTTTTCAACGATCATATTTTCGTGATTTATTATTACTTTAACGTCTTTAAAGTTTTTCTCAGCTAATTTTTCAATGAATCGATACACGATAGAAGCGTAAGTAGGTATCTCTTTTTTCAGGTGGTAATTAAAAACACGAGTCAGATTAAAATTAATTATTTTAAAGTCATTAATTTTTATCTTTTTTAATTTGCAAAAATGGCTGAGTAGAATATTATAATCTTTATAATCTAAGAAATTTTCGGGCATCAAAAACTGATCACTATTATTACTAATGAACCGCAGTGCTTTTTTAGTTTGTTCAACAGTGTAAAATACTGGCCAAGTGAGGCATTTACGATTCTGTTCCTTCAAGTAGAGTCTCAACTCTTTGTAATAAGAATCCTGGAACTCAGTATCTGCAAAGTTTTTATCCGATACCCATGTTTGAATAATAGTTGTGTTGCTGAGGTCATAGTGAGGAGAATTGTTTTTTGAAACATTTCGATGGAAGTTAAGACTTTTAAGTAAAAAGTACGCAAAGCGAAAGTATTTTGCAAAACTTGAAGTGATTGACTTCTTTTTGAAAATCAGTTTAGAGCCTAAAGAGATATTTACACTTTTTGAATTTTTAAAATACTCATAGAGTGCGATATTATTACTATAAATGATAAGCTTGGGATGCCGGAAACTTAATTTTGTAATCAGTTGGATGTAACAGAAGTCCATAAAAAAATCATTCATGAAAATATTTCGTTCACATATTCGCAGCATAGAATAATTTTCTACACCTAATTTTGGCATCAATAGGGCTATTGCTTCATTAAAAGCATTTCTGGCGGAATCCAAATCAATGTCCTGGTTTATATTGAACTTTAGCCAGTTCTTTTCTGATTTTATTTTTAGAGGATGGTTGTGGTATCTGATGGTTAGCATTTTAGATTTTTTTTACGTTAGTAGAGCTTGCCAGGGTTTTCTGCTGTAGTACGTTTTGTTTCAATTCTTCACATATTTGAGTTTTATTTTGTTTGATGAATGATAAAGCTTCTATTGTCTGGTCAATTGGGGTTTGTGCGAAAATCATTTCCGGGATCGGGTAGTTCAGAGACTCAATCAGTCCGGAAATTTTGAAAGTATTTGAGCGAAAACCTATAAAGGGTGTATTTGCCAAAGCGCTGAATATGGCAGCATGAAATCGGCCGCTTAAGCAAAAGTCCGCGTTTTGCAGAGTTTTTATAATAGAATCAGGTTCTACAAATGAATCAATCATAATGCACGGTAATTCATTTTTCATAATCGATTCAATAATCAATTTTTCTCTTTTAGACATCACAAAAAAGACTGGAACTATGTTGAACTTCTTGTAAATTTCGTTACACAGACTCACGAAGTATGAAGGATTGATATCTATCAATTGGGCGATAAAGAAGACGTAATAGTTATCAGGTAATTCAGGTATTTTCTTTGTTTTAAATCTGCTGATTGCAAAGCTGCTGTTTCTTGCCAAGTCATTTGTGTAAAGAAAAGCAGTGTCCGCTGTTAAAGTAGAATCAATTTGCATTTCTGAAAGCAACCTTTGAGATTGAGGTTCTCTAACGGAAAGATAGTCACAGGTTGGATAAACAATTTCGATAATCTTCTTAAATTCATCTGTGTTGAAGTCAATTGTATGATTTACGATTGCTGTTTTTTTGCCATATTTAACTTTGGCGGCATAGACAGTAAGCAATTTATGATAAATGAACGAGTTTACTTGATGATTATCATGGTCGTGAATAGTTCCTTCGCCATCAAAAATGACGATATCTGCCCAATCTAAATAAGCAAATTCTTTCCAGCGGCTCGAAGTAAGTTTGTCTATATAATCTGAAAATTTATTTGGGTCACGAGGTACGGGAATTTTCGGTTGTGCGAAATAAGTTTTGTAATATTTAAATTTTGCTGAGGGATAATTTTTTCTCAGGACATTTTCAAGGCCTATCACAGAAGCTTTGCATCCCCAGTTATGTTTGATTTCCGTAGGAAAATTCATAACCAGCACATTTGGATTGCTTTTAGTGAACCAGTTTTTATGTAATAAATTTTTGTATCGACTTAGCATGGTATTTTCATTTAAAGAGAAGTCAATAAGTTAACCACTATAGAGTCCGATTTTTCGAAGGATTTTTTTCATAAAAAGGTATCTGGGCATATGCGTATCCATTTTGATGCATAGTTTCTTTTCAGTTACCCATGGACTATCTTTTACTGAAAGCCATCCGTGACCTTTTTCGTAATCCATTTCGCTCCACTCCTGCAGACTTTGAGGTTCTTTTACCATTTTGTTTTCATAGAGATTGTTATAAATTTCACTTCCGGGATACGGCCTGAAATTTATTACAGGTACATCAGCTCTGGGATTCATTGCACGTAATTTTTCAGTTATAGATTTCGTTAGGAGTAAGTCTTTTTTTGTTTCTCCCGGTATTCCAACCATGAAGGAAAATCGCGGGATAATATTAGTCTGCTTGAGAGTCTCGGCAGCTCGTATAATCTGGCCAGGATTAATGTCTTTATTCAGGAGATTGAGTACATCAGAAGAACCTGATTCAGCTCCCATGACTCCGACGAGTAATCCGCTTTTCTCAAGTCTTTTTGCTAACTTAAGGTCCACATAAGTGTCTCTGAACTGGTCAACGCGGAACCAGGCACGGTAATAAAATTTTAAGTTTCTTTTTTCTACAAGGTCAAGAAATTCTAACGTTCTTTTTTTACTTATAAGAAAATCTTCGTCTAAAAACTGGAAGAAATTAGCACCATATTCTTTTTGCAGAAATTCGATTCGATCAACTATTTGTTCAGCTGGCCGCCTACGGTATTTTCTTTTTAAGATTGGGTTAATACAGAATTTGCAACGGTAGGCGCATCCAAGGCCTGTTACGATCGGATATGTCATACTTTTTTTGACTTTTGGGATATAATCGGGATAGTAGTCCCAAAGAAAATAATCTCGGGCATATTTATGATGATCAATCAGATTGAAATCAATGAAGGGAATATCCTGAATATCATCGAGCTGGCCCAGTTCTGTTTTGATTATTTCTCCATTTTTCTTAAAGCATAATGATGGGACATCATCGAGTGCTTTTTCCTGATCCAGAGCTTCAGTGAGAGGTAATATGGTAGATGTGATTGACTCATTTATTACAACTATATCAACATTAGGGTCCTCTACTGTTTGTTGGGGGAAGAGGGTGGCGTGTACCCCACCCCAGATAATTGGTATGTCAGGGTAAATATTTTTGATATATTTACATATTTCATATGACCAAGGGACTTGGCATGTCATTACAGATAATCCGACAAAAAGAACATTATGGTCAATATTCTTTTCGAGCTGATTTTTAAATTCTTCAATTGTGAAATTGTCTCCATCCAGGAGCAGCACATTCCATCCTGCGTTTTTCAAAACAGTTCCTATCTGCATCAGTCCTGTGATTGGGAAGACTCGACTTTTTGCTTTGGTGTTTTGTGACAGTGAAGGGTTTATCAATACAATTTTTTTAGGGCTGCATACCATTTAACGTGTCCTTTTAAAATTCTGTTTTAGTGAATAAATAAGTTTATAATTTTAAATAACTTTTTGCAGGTTTAATGATTATATTTATCAAGTCAAGATAATCTTTGAAAATAAAATTAAGAGTTAGCAAGGTTATAACAGTTAGAGAAGCGCTGATTATAAGGTTAGAGCTTATGAAAGATATGATTATAACGGGTGAGAGAATAAAAATTGTTAGTGATAAAAGCTTTAGCAAAAAAGGCTGAAGATCGATAACTAGAAATCTAATATTTAAGTGCATCTGGAGCAAAACCCTAAGCCCGTAGATAATTGCCATAATCGCTGACAGGGTTGCTGCATCCAATATTAGATTTTCGGCCAGTAAGAATGATGCGATAAGGAGCAGCCCCAGGCACATAAAAGCTGAATTGATTTTGGCATAAGTTTTAGTTCGATTACTGCCGAAAAAAAGATTGCCGCTGAGCAGACCAAAAGTGTGAAGCAATGAAAACAGTGAAAGCCATTGTAATGCCTTGGCTGCTCCTATGTACTCCGGGCCCATCAGGAATGAAATGATCTGGTTTGCAAAAACTATGCAAAATAGAGCAATAAAAGCATGGAGGGGGTAAATTTTATAAACTATGCTCAGAAAAAGTTGTCTAGCCTGGTCGATTTTATTTTCGCTGAACAATTCTGTAATTTTGCTCATGTAAATTGTCATAATTGATGTCAGGATAGTTACGAACACCATAGCTACGGAAAATGCAAATGTGTAAAAACCCTGCTGCTCCAGACCTGCTGTTTTTTGGAGTACAAATCTGCCGGCGAAGGAATAGAATGTTGCAATTAATGAAAACGTAATTAAAGGCTTTAGATATTTGAACATGTCCAAGACGATTGATTTGAGCTTATTGAAAGAAATACCGGAGAAGCTAAAGGGCAGTTTATATAGGAACACTATAAAATACGCAATCAAGGAAATGATAAACAATGTGTAATACCATTTGATGTTCAACCATTGGTAAACTCCTGCGATAATTAGAAGAGCCAGGAATAGTACCGTAAAAGTGAGTTTAAGGATTTCAGAGGTTATGGTATGTTTCCCGCAATCAGCAAAAGCCATTAAGCATTGCTGGAGGAAAAGAAAAATCGAAAGTATAAGTCCAAGGTATATATAAGATGTGTTGCTGATATTTGCCCAAAAGATTGATTTAAGTGTTGTGCTGTAAATACTCAATGATACCAGCAAAGTTGTGATAATGACAATGATTGAAAAAAAGGAAAGATATACAGTGTTGACTTGAGGGATAGGATATTTTTTATTAGATATAAAATAGATGTAGGAAGTTATTGATGTCATAGAACTGAATTGCAGTACAAATCTCATAGAGGCATTGATGTAGCCTATTTTTCCGTATTCAATAGGGCCGAGTACTCTTGGGACTATGATAGCTATGCCAAACATAATCAGAAAATTGATACAAGCAGATAAAGCTTTGAAAATAAGTCTAGATTTCATGATCATACAGTCTTAGAAAATTCTGGTAAACAAACAGCCGGGCTTACAAATTCAGGCTGTGCCAACTGGACACTTGACTCATGTAAGGTCGTAATCACGGTTAAAACGAATATAAACATACCAACATTATTAAACATGAAGTTCCCCTTTATGCATATCAGAATATTGAACAAAAGAATGAAAAACAGAAATGCCTTATCATTTAGTCTAGATCCGGTAATTAAAGCGGCATTAAATAAAGCAAAAGTGATAAATGAAAAAAATCCCAAAAGGCCACCGTTTGCAAATACAAAAATTATAAAGGAATCGGGAAACTTCCATTCAGGCTTAAATGAAAGCAAAACTGATAAAGGTTCATCATTATGGTACATTTGCGTAAATACTTTTTCGTACATACCGCCAATGTGCTGTTGATGTGTGTTGGTGATCTGATTGTAAATCAGATGTAAGGAAAAGCGTTCTTTGAAAAATTGAAATTGTTCGAGAATAGTTTCATTGAAGAAAAACGACATAGAGGCAGTTATAAGAGTAAATAAAATAATGTCCCTGAATTTGATGATTTTGAAATTTGAAAAGATACTCAGAAGCGGAAAGAAAAAAACTATCAAAAGGATGCCAGTTCTCATTCCGCTTATTCCTATTGTAAAAAGTGAGAGCAAGACGACAGGATAGAATACTAGATTTATTCTCTTTTTAACTTTTAAATAGCTTGCAAAGATAATAAGCAGAGTTGAATGGTAACCGAGCTGATTTACATCTCTGCCGAAGATTCCACCAAATCTGCCCGGATAATGGTCGACGGCATATATTGAATCTAACAAGCGACAAATTGGGGGAGAGAAATACATTGCTATCGAAGAAAATATGGGTATTGCAATAAGTAAGACGATGATGTTGTAATTGAGATTCACATATTTGATTGTTAAGCTTACAAAAGTAATATAACAACTTAAAATGAAAAGGTTATGAACTATGTAAAAGGTCATGGCAGTTAATTGCATATCTATGAAAATTTGGTAGGCGATTGAAATTACGGCGGGGAATAAGAGTATTGTCCAAATAACGAAAAGATATTCACCTACTTTTTGATCGATTGCAGGTTTTTTGAGTAAAACAATAAAGATGACCGCAATTACTATCAGATCATACACATACAGGCCTAAATGGATACGGAGAAAAATGCCCATAAAAGCAAAAATGATATAATACAGCAGAGAAACCTGCAGCATATCGAAACGGGAAGGTTTTGTGTTCGGAGCGATGTTCATATCTGTTTGCAGAAAAAACATTTTTTAATTTTTTTTGCAATAGTTTTGTTTTAAGTGCTCATGAAAA
>CAZITB010000100.1:0-10316 GCA_964542055.1 uncultured Candidatus Kuenenia sp. | reverse complement strand
ACTTATTAACGCTTAGTCCGCTGTTGCGTTGTGAATCCAGAACCAATTGCCAGAATGCCTGGTCTTCGCCATGCGATTTTGTTTGTTTGCTCATGTCAATTCCTCTCATTAAACATGAGACTATTATCCTGACTGCCAACATTGATGCAATAGGGGTTTAACCGAACGCTTACAATATTACCATGTTGTTTTTACACTGCCGCAGGAGTTGAGGCCAATTGTGCGCCTACATCAAAAGAAACTTTATGGCATCCTGATGAAGTCAGCTGCACAATCAGTTATCAAACTTGCCGCCGATCCGCATTATGTTGGCGGTCTTGTCGGAGTTATGAGCGTTCTTCATACATGGAGCAGTTCCCTTGTTTACCATCCTCATGCCCATTGCCTGATTCCCGCCGGCGGTATCTCTACAGATAAAACACAGTGGCTGCCGGCCAGAAACAATTATCTGGTTCCGGTCAAAGCTCTGTCGAAAATCTTTCGTGGTATATTCACAGAGATGGTTTGCAAGGAACTGCCGGACATTGAATTGCCGACATCCATATGGCAAAAGGACTGGGTTGTTTATTGCAAACCCACTGTTCAGGGAGTTGATAAAGTTCTCAACTATCTTGGTCGATATGTTCACCGTATCGCCATTGCAAAAAGCCGCATTCTTTCAATTGATGACGGTAAAGTCACGTTCCGCTACAACGATTCTAAAACTCATCAGTCAAAAATAATGACGCTCAAAGCCCATGAATTCATTCGCCGCTTCCTGCAACATGTGTTACCCAAAGGTGTTCATAAAATTCGATATTACGGTTTATGGAGTCCTGCCAATCGGAAGCATCTCTATAAAATTAAAGAACAGATTAATGATGGTGGCATCGCTGAACAGTTAGAATCGCAACAGGAATACAGCGACTCAGACAAATTACTAACTCTGGCAGGACAAAAGTGCTCTCATTGCAATATTGGCACACTTGTTTGGGTCGGACGCATTTCTAACCACTGGAGGGCGCCACCATGATAAACCATATCTCAAACTTGTTATCTATAAAGAAAACAATCGCAGATTTTACGTCTTGGATATGTGTAGCAGCACCGGTCTGGCCCTATTGTCAAAATATACATTATTTTCTCGATTTGCAACAACTGTTCCATTGCCCTTTGTCCGCGACAGACACAAAAAACATGTCAAATCAACGTATAGTTATGCTTTCTGCAGTCCTTGTTAGCTGGGAAAACAGAGCCATCCCACATTAAAAACCCAAATAACATTCACCGCGGTTCAGTCCAAGGGAGCCTTTGTGTCGGCTGCGCGACACAAAAACTCTTAATTCTTTATGTGCCCTTGTTGATTATGCGGACTTCCTTTTTACAAACGCCAACTTTGGTCGTTTGGAGGGCTACGAGAAGCAAATACATTACACTTACTCCACATAATTATAGCCCCTGCAAGAACTGTAAAAGCTTCGCATTAGGCTTGTACCGTGTTGCCTGTTGATTTGGCTCACGCATTTTCCTGAGAGCGTTTTCTTTCATTGAGAGATCTGCTTCAACATATGCATGAGTAGTAACGGGGCTTTCATGTCCAAGCCATAAAGCAATTACAGTGATATCAACCCCTGATTGAAGAAGATGCATAGCTGTAGTATGGCGAAATACATGTGGTGTAATAGAGAGTCCTTTAAGTGTAGTATTGTTTTCAGCGGCAATGTTCAGCGACAATAGCAAATTCCTTCGGCGTCAAATAAAAATACTGTATAGTACGTATCTTTAATTGACGAAGTTGAAGTTTTGATAATCAACTATTTGTATTATTATCGGAGCTTCAGGAATGATAACAGATCAACAATTTGAAAGGCTATTGTCGATGAAAAACAAAAAAGAGTATTTCTACCAGGTAGCTGACGCAGCTGGAGTCAGCCCTAAAACAGCACGCAAATATTTAAAATTGAATCGCTATCCCAGCCAGCTAAAAACGATTCGCACCCAATCAACACATAATGACGCGTTCGCGGATGTCTGGCCTGTGGCATTAACATTTCTTGACAAGAATACTGGCATAGAAGCCAAGTCATTGTTCCAGCACATCCAGCGACAGAATCCTGGCAGATTCAAGGACAAACAACTGAGAACATTTCAAAGAAGGGTCAAGGATTGGAAGATATTATATGGCCCCGCACAAGAAGTTTATTTCCCGCAGGATTATAAACCCGGCCAGTTCGGAGCTTCGGATTTCACAAAGATGAACAATGTTGGAATTACTATTAACAGTATTCCATTTGAACATTCACTTTCTCATTTTGTGCTGTGCTATTCCAACTATGAGTCAGCAACAATAGTTACTGGCGGTGAAAGTTTTGAAAACCTGTCTATCGGCCTTCAAAACGCCTTATGGGAAGTTGGCAAGGTACCCGTGTTCCACAGGACAGACAATCTTACAGCGGCGGTATCTAAGGTGGGCTATCCCAAAGAATATACCGACAATTATAAGGCCCTTGCTAATCATTATACATTTGAGCCGATAAGTATTCAGCCGGGCAAGCCCAATGAAAATGGTGATGTTGAGCAGAGCCATTACAGGTTGATAACCGCAATAGAACAGGCATTGATATTGAGAGGCAGCAAGGATTTTGATTCTGTAGAATCTTATAATTCATTTATACAGAAAATCATCAAGCAGCGGAACCAGCAGAGAATGCCAAAATTTATTGAAGAACTTGACGCAATGAAAAATCTTCCAGCTAAACGCTATGATGATTATAAAAAACATGATTGCAAAGTTGGAAAGTTCTCAACTATAACCGTTCTTAAAAAAGTATACTCGGTTCATAGCAGATTGAGAGGCTTATCATTGGTTGCTAAAGTTTTTGCTGACACTGTTGAGATATGGTATGGCAATAAGTTAATTGACAGGGTTGAAAGACTGAAAGGCTCTAAAACCTACAGCATTAACTACAGGCACATTATAGACTCTCTGGCGCGTAAACCAGGTGCTTTTGAAAATTACAGGTATAAAGATGCTCTGTTCCCATCGAGTATCTTCAGGGTTGGTTATGACAGGCTGATAGAGGTTTGTTCCAGTAGAAAATCTGCTAATAAGCAGTATGTTAAAATACTTGAACTGGCAGCAAAGGAAAGTGAACAACTGGTAAAGTCATCGCTTAAAACCCTTATTGACAACAACAATCCTATAAGTTTTGAAATAGTTGAAGCTATGGTTGCCATCTGGTGCCATCCCAGGTCATTCCGATTTATTTGTTCGTGCATTATCAAAAAAATAATCGATGACAATTTTTTCGAGACCGCTTTGATGAATGATTTTATCGATAGTGATGAGCAGTTCACGTTCAGCGAGATACTCAGCGTTGCCGAAAACGACGGGAATTTCCTCAAGTGGGTTTCAAGTGCTTTTAAGCCTTCTTTTTTTAGCTTTTCAGACAGAGGGGCAAAATATGTCCTGGCGACCTGAACCAGATATTCATGGGTAGCTTGATGGCCAAAATTATCATCCAGATATTTGATGGCATAATATAAGGCAGCATGAAAATCTTTATGCAGGTATTCACAGGGGGAATAGATTTGCTTGCAACCTGGAACACACAGATGTCAACAGCTCAGGAAGACAAAATAATTGGTGATATTTCCAGGCATATCTATAAAATCTTAGAATATTGTTTAAGTATCCGTGAGGATATTGTGATTGTCATATGTGGTTATGACTACCTTAATTTCAAAGATACTGTTGTTGAGGGTCAGATTGACGGCAATTCGATATTGTGGAGAAAATTAGGTTGCCCCAGTGTAGAACAGATGAACAAAATATTAATAAAATTGGGAAAATCCATAGAAATAATTGCAAACCATTACGATCGTGTAAGTTACGTAAATAATTTTGGTTTGATGCAATTTTATTTTCTTGGTACAGACGATAGGGAATTAAAAGATTATAAAGTTTTTGGAAAGGTTGATTTTCCTTCGCCTGTTAACTCTTTAGGTGGAGAGGGAAAAGATAGTATTCATTTAAATAAAAAAGGCTACGAGATTCTTTGTATGAATTGTTACGACAAAGCCTATAAGGAATTCATGAAATAGGTTTAAGACGATAGGAATTAATCGTTTTTTTTAGCCTTGTATTTGGCAGATGTATCCGGATTACAGATGGGTAAATCCTGGCTAAGAATTTTGCCATTGTTGTGAATGGCGAAAAAGATGATTCAGAAGTTAAAAGAGTATCAATCTCGAAGTAAGAAGAAAAATATTGGTTTTAAAAACCGAAAGAATTTGTCTAAGAACTAAGAGGCACCGATTATCCATGAGGTGCAAAGGAATTTAAACTGACACCGGAAGAAAAAAAAGCTTGACGCTGGACAATAATAACACTTTATTTTATACAAATCGAAAAGACTGTTTTGGAACTCCTGAGCCTCTGGGTCCAACAGCTTTTATAATGTAAGCACATGGGCAACGACATCTTGCGGGATTCTTTAAAAAGTTGATAATTCTGTTCATGGTTATTTTTAGAGGAAATCATGAGCAATGAGCAAAAAACTAACAGCGACCAACAGCAATTCTGGCAGATGGTGCTGGAAACATTTAAAACAAGTAATCTCTCGGTTCGCCGGTTTTGTAAGCGAGAGGGTCTCTCTGAGCCATCTTTTTATTCGTGGCGAAAGAAGCTTTCGAAAGATAATGACTCCACCAATGAAAAGCGAGAAATAGATTCATCATCATTTATTAAGGTTTCAATTCCTGATCAGCAATCATGTAATTTGGAGATTGTTCTGACATCCGGTAACATCTTAAAAATACCAAATGACTTTAACACTAAGATGTTGACTGATATTCTTTTAGCATTATCAAAGGCGGGCTTATGCTGAGTTTGCCATCATCAGTTAAGATATTCATTTACACTGAGCCTACTGATATGAGATGCGGATTTAATAAACTTTCGATGTTAACTGAAAGTTTCATGCAGAAAGATCCATTCAGCGGATACCTGTTTGTATTCTTTAATAAATACGGCGATAAATGCAAGATACTATTCTGGGACAGGACAGGTTTTGTGATTTGGTATGTTAACCAAGCTCTGAGCTATTGTTGTGAAGGAGATAGATAATGGGACCTTGAGAATTATCTTAGAAGCCTTTCTGGGTAAGGTAATCCAGCCGCCCGGAACCGATGTGAATTAACATCGGGAGTTCGACGAGGTGAAGAGTGTATGCTCTGAATCTGACCCATAGCCCCGAGATATTGCGAGAAGTTTGGGAATATGCTGATTGTGTGTACCAGCACGCAGGCCAAGGGCAAGAAACGTTACAGGAACGTAAAATTCGCGACATGGGCGGAATCGGTTTTTTTCTCGGCGGAATCGGGCCGGACGGCCATATCGGGTTTAATATCAAAGGTTCCGACCATTACTTTACGACCAGGCTATGCCCGACCAATTATGAAACTCAGGCAGCGGCTGTCTTCATCAAAAAATGATATGAGTTGAAAAAATACAAATTTCTCAGGATTTTTTGAGAATTGGATCTTTCAAAAGTTGATAATTGGAGAAATTGAAGAGTGAATTTTTACTGAATGGCAAAATTTCACTGATTTTTCGTAGTGTGCGCATACATTCCCCGCGGTTGCTAAGTGATCGTATTCGTATCTTAAGCAACCCTGCTATATATGTGGTGGAGTCCGCCAAGAATTGGCTTGCTTATGATCTTGCCATCTTTTTGAATCAACCTATGTTCTGGCGAATCTTTCTCAAGTGACATATGCGTTCTGGCAACATTGTAATATTCGAAAATGTATTCGTGCAGAACATCATGCAAATGTTTTTCGTTCAGAATAATCATATGATTAAGGCATTCTCGACGAAGTGTCCCGAGTACTCGTTCGGAAAAAGGATTTTGCCAGGTACTTCGTGGGGCCGTTGGCGTATCTTTAAGTCCCAGTTTCTTGATCTGTTGTCTGAAGGCTTCATTGAATATTATATCATTATCCCTGATGACATATTTTGTGGTCTCATCAAAAGCAAAAGTTTCAAGGATCTGTTGAATTGCCCAATGACTGTGCGGCTTTGAAGTAACTGCAAAGTGCAATATTTTGCGTCTATCATGCGATAATTGAAAAAAAAGAGGCGTAAAATTTTGATTGAATCGCAATAATTTGCTGTTTTTTCGTAGTTTGCGCATGCATTTGCCAAGTTGCTAAACAGTAGTAAAATTGATTTTTTAAGCAACTCTACTATATATGTGATGGAGTCCGCCGAGAATTGGCTTGCTTACGACCTTGCCATCTTTTTGAATCAACCTATGTTCTGGCGAATCTTTCTCAAGTGACATATGCGTTCTGGCAACATTATAGTATTCGAAAATGTATTCGTGCAGAACATCATGCAAATGTTTTTCATTGAGAATAATCATATGGTCAAGACAGCCTCTCTGAAGGGTACCAATAACTCTTTCACAAATTGGATTTGTCTAACCAGTCAAATGCACCTTATGGTGCTGATTCACAGAGAATTTTTACGGTTATTCATCCTTTTCACCCATTGTATGGCCAAAAGTTTGCCCTGGTAACATTTAGACAGAACTGGGCGGCAGATAAAGTCTACTATCATAATGAACAGGGACAGCTTAAGTCACTTCCCTCGAGCTATACGGACATTTTGCCTGCAGACCCTTTTATAGTACTCTCCGATAAAAGATCCTTGTTTCATTTCCGGCATATGTTGGCTTTGTTGCATGTTATTGAGTCATTGCAGCAGTGTGGGGAGGGGTAAAATGACTAAATGTGTTCATGTGGACTGTAAAGCGGATTATGCCAAAAGTGTTAATTTTATTACGCCATTATTGCTTTTGGTATTTCGAAGCTACTTAGCTTTATATTTGCGTTTTAATGGTATAAAAACTTGTTTTTGGGCAAACAGAATACTTGACTATTCTTGTAAAATAGGCATAATAGAATTAACTATAATGTTAATGTCTATTACAGGAGGTTATTATGCAAGATTACAAGGAAGTAAAAATTGGCGTATTGGAGCAAAATGGCACTTTGAATCGCCATGCCAAGCAGGTAACAGACGAGCTTTTTCTGTCAAAAGATTTCTTCGATCCTCGGGATATAGTCATGGTTCGATACGAGATGTTGCGTCGTGTCAGGGTAGATGGCTGGACGGTAGAGCAGGCAACGAAAGCTTTTGGTTTTTCACGGATTACATTTTACAAGCTCCAGGCGACATTCGAACAAGGTGGCTTGCCTGCCCTGATGCCCAGACAGCGAGGCCCCCAAGTTGCTCACAAGCTTACCGGCCAGATTATGGACTTTGTAATCTCGGCAAAAGCATCCGAAAAACAGATCAAATCTACAAAGTTGTCCCGGCTAATTCAAGAAAAGTTTGGCCTTTCAGTACATCCCCGCAGTATAGAACGAGCCATTACCCGCCGACTAAAAAAAGGGCTCTAAAAAGACGGCCTGGCTATTGCGATCAATCAGGTAAATTGCTCGGTCGTTATGAAGCGATGCGTCGTCAGGCGATATCAGGCTATGGTACTAATTGGGGATTTAGTCTGTGTATTTATAAGGGACTTGCTGCCTGGATAGATGTGTGGATTTCGGAAACTGAACAAATCTGCTCGATATCACCAAGTAACATTTTAGAATCAAAGCAGCCATTGCCAAATATTGGTCAGCAGTTTGCTATGCTTATAACCAATGTTCTTATTGATGCAGGCGAGGGGGTGTTGCCATGAACAGTTACCAAAATAATCAAAAAGTTACCGCAAATCATTTAAAACGCAACGCATATCTTTACATCCGCCAATCTACACTGCGACAAGTCTTTGAGAATACAGAGAGTACTAAACGCCAATATGCACTTCGCCAAAGAGCTATAGCGTTAGGCTGGAAAGCGGAGAATATAATAGTTATCGATAGCGACCTTGGGCAATCAGCTGCATCAACAGCAGACAGAGAAGGTTTTCAAAAATTGGTCACCGAGGTAGGCATGGGTAACGCTGGTATTGTTTTGGGGCTGGAAGTTTCAAGGCTTGCACGTAATTCTATGGATTGGCATCGTTTGCTTGAAATATGTGCCCTAAGCGAGACATTGATTCTTGATGAAGATGGTTTGTATGATCCTGGTCATTTCAATGACAGACTATTGCTCGGGTTAAAGGGGACAATGAGTGAGGCAGAATTGCATGTTCTAAAAGCCAGGCTGCAAGGCGGACTCCGCAATAAAGCTTCCAGAGGAGAGCTTAAACTGCCCCTTCCGGTCGGCTTATGTTATGATCCACAGGAGAAAGTTATACTCGATTCTGACAAACAAGTGCAAAATGCCTTATTTGTATTTTTCAACACCTATAAACATAAAGGCACTGCCTGTGCTATTGTGAAATATTTTCGTCAGCAAGGGCTATTGTTCCCAAGACGTTTATGCAAAGGTGCAGATAAAGGACGATTAGTCTGGGGCAAACTTTGTCATAGTCGCGCCTTACAGGTATTACATAATCCTCGATATGCCGGAGCATTTGTTTTTGGAAGGACAAAAACTTACAAAAAAGCTAATGGTGGTGATGCCTATAAACCACTGCCGCAAGAACAATGGCATACACTTATTCCCGATGCCCATCCGGGATACATTACATGGCAACAGTATCAGGACAATCTCAAACAATTACATCAGCAGTCACAGCGTTACGGTCATGACAGGCGTAAAAGTCCCCCATGCCAAGGCCCTGCTTTACTTCAGGGCATTATAATGTGTGGTATATGCGGCAGGCGTATGACTGTACGCTACCACCATCGCAGAGGTCAACTGGAGCCAGATTATGTATGCCAGAGTGAAGGTATACAGCATGGCAAACGTATTTGTCAGAGCATTTCAGGTAAAACTATTGATGATACTATCAGTAAGCTGCTTATTGACGAACTGAATCCCGTGAATCTTGAGATCATGCTGAGTGTTCAGCAGCAGTTGCATCAACGTATTGAGCAGGCAGATAAATTGAGAAAACAACAAGTTGAACGTATTGCTTATGAAACTGAACTGGCTAAAATGCGATATATGAAAGTTGATCCCAATAATAGGTTAGTTGCTGATCAATTGGAGGCGGACTGGAATGCTAAGCTTCGTGAGCTTACAGAGGCTCAGGGAGATTATAAGAGGCAACGTGAGGAAATCCTGGCTGATTTTGATGAACAAATAAGAGATAAGGTTCTTTCGCTGGCTGATGATTTTTCAAAAATATGGAACAGTACAGCCACGCCAATGCGTGAGCGTAAGCGTATGCTTCAATTATTGATTGAAGATGTAACGCTCATCAAAAATAATGCCATTAAAGTTCAAATTCGCTTTAAGGGCGGTGCGGAAAAAGTTTTTACACTTCCTGCTCCACTCAATGCAGGTCAGGAAAGAAAAACAGATCCCGATGTTGTAAAGCGAATCGATCAGCTATTAAATAATATGACCGGAAAGCAACTTGCTAATCAACTCAATGCAGAAGGTTTTAAAACAGGAACTGGGGGATTTTTCAGTCCTAGAAAAGTTGCCAAAATACGAAAAACATATAACTTAAAAACACGTTTTACAAGATTGCGAGAATCGGGTATGCTTACACTATCGGAGATGTCAGATGAATTAGCCGTTCATAGCGACACTGTTAAAGTCTGGGCTAAAAACGGTTTTTTGCGAGCTTACAAATACAATGATAAAGATAGTCTTTACGAACTCATAGCAGGAGAAAGGCCGGTAAAAATGATAGGAACAAAATTGTCAGAAAGAAAGTCCTTAAATGCGTTTACTACGGAAGGAACCAATGAGGTGCAGTATGAAGCATAGTCTTTTTGCCATGGACATCGTGAGGCCGTTGGCGTATCTTTAAGTCCCAATATTTTGATCTGTTGCTTGAAGGCTTCGTTGAATATTATATCATTATCCCTGATGACATATTTTGTGGTTTCATCAAAAGCAAAGCTTTCGCGAAGTTGTTGAATTGCCCATTGAGAGTGTGGCTTTGAGGTAACCGCAAAGTGCAATATTTTGCGTCTATCATGCGATATGGCTACAAATACATAAATCGCCCTAAAGAAGATTGTTCTGACAACAAGGAAATCAATGCCAACAATATGAGGCGCGTGATTTTGTAAAAATGTAAGCCAACGCTGTATTTTTTCAGGATCTGTTTTTTGTTTTTGCATATATTTAGCAACTGTATTTTCACAGATATCAAAACCGAGTTTACCAAGTTCGCCCTGAATTCTTTGAGCTGACCACTGTGGCGGAACTTCGACACCATATTTTGCTAAGTCCTTGCTATTTCGTATCTTAG
>CAZITB010000099.1:0-10389 GCA_964542055.1 uncultured Candidatus Kuenenia sp. | reverse complement strand
TCTAACTTTTTCGTGCATTTAAAAATTTGGTAATTCTGATTTGTTTAGAATTTAGAAATTAGTATTTAGTATTTAAAAAAAATCAGCGGCATCCGCGGAATCTGCGGTTGAAATTTTTTTCACTTTTTCCAATTTTTCACTTGCCGGGCAAAATCGCCCTTTTTCCCGAAAATCGCCAAAACTGCACCAAACTTACCCCAAACTGAACTAAACTTGGGGTAAACTGACCAAAACCCGCTCAAAAGTGCCCAAAACCGCACACTTTTTTATTTTACCACAACTCCGACTAAGTCTTTAATTTACAAACACTTACATTAAATCTCATCCCGAGTCTTAAATACTTAGTGTCATTTTTGAGCTTGCAGCTTTGGTACAATCTCGACCAAACACGCAACCGAAAACACTCCCATTTTCGCCCAAACTAACTGAAAAAAACGACAAATAACAGGGCCAACCTAAAATTATACATCAATGCGGGTGGCACTTTCAATACCAAAGGCTTGGTCAGCGGAAATGTATTACCGGGCCAGTTAATAAGTTGACAATTGCAAGACCTTTAAATACCATAACCGTCTATGAAATACGTTTTAAATATCGTTTACTGCATCGCCCTTGTGCTTTACAGTCCCCTGCTGATCTACCGGGTCATCTTCCAAAACCGCTACCGCATCGGCTGGGCCCACCGTTTCGGAAAGATTACAAGAAGATGCCCTGACAAAAAATGCATCTGGATACACTGCGTCAGCGTCGGCGAAACCAACGCAGCCAGGACCATTGTAGAGATGCTCGAAGAGAGACTGCCAGATCATGAAATAGTCATCGCCACCACTACAGATACGGGATATGCCCGGGCCAATGCTCTTTACGGCCAAGGCCACAGCGTCTTTTTTTACCCGTTCGATTTCTCTTTCGCGGTCGAAAAGGCCTTTGAAAATATCAGGCCATCGCTTTGTATGCTGATGGAGCTGGAGGTCTGGCCAAACTTTATAAGAACTGCCAAAAAAAGAGATATCCCGGTGATGGTAATAAACGGCAGGCTCTCGGACAAGAGCTTCCCCCGCTACAAAAAAGTCAAACCGCTGATTGAAAGCATCTTCAAGAACATTGCGATGGTACTGGCACAGACAGATGAATACGCTCAGAGGTTCATTGAACTGGGCTGCAATGCCGACAGGGTCAAAGTAGTAAGCTCGCTAAAGTACGACACCGCGCAGGTGGCAGATAGAATAGAGGGAGCCGATGAAATCGCTGTAAAGTTTGGCATAAGTTCGAATCCCCTGATAGTCGCAGGCGGCACCGGCCCCGGCGAAGAAAAGATCATCATGGACTGCTATCAGAAACTGGTAAATGAAGATATCGCCCCAATCCTCAAACTTGCCCTGGTGCCCCGCAAACCCGAGAGATTCGAAGAAGTTGCCAGCCTGATAAAACAGCAGGGATTTGAATTTGCACGCTTCAGCGAGTTTAAAAACAGTGAAGGGAACACTTCTGATGCTCCGGTAATACTGGTTGACACCATGGGCGATCTCCGCAAGTTCTACAGCCTTGCAACGGTCGCATTCGTGGGCCGATCACTTGTGCCAATGGGCGGTTCGGACATGATCGAGTCGGCAGCGCTGGGCAAAGCCACTGTTTTCGGCCCTTACACTTTCAACTTCAAGCAAAGCGTCGATGCCCTGCTAAAGGCCCGCGGGGCAATCGAGGTAAACGATCCCGACCAGCTCTATCTCGCGATTAAAAGGTGCCTGACCGATGATGATTACCGGCAAACGATCGCCGCTAGCGGGCGTGAGGTCATTATCAAAAACAAAGGCGCCACTCAAAAGACAGTCAATGCCGCAATTGAGATACTTAATCGATTTCAATAAAATTGCCGTTTGGCATCATGTTATAAATGTGTTCAACGCCTTTTGGCATTGGAAGCGAGAAAAAACGCTCAGCGAATTTTTCGTTATACTCTCTTAGTTTAAAACTTTTCGATTGCAAATCAATAACCGCCGAACCTGCGACCTGACCATCTTCGAAAATTGTTGTCGATAACCTGCCGGGCAGTTCAAAGTTGTTTGCGGTCTGGAAATAATTGTCAATATCTGTGATGGACAGCGGTAAACCATTTGCAGCTATGGTCTCTATCCTGCTTAGCTTTTCATTGCAGCAATCAAACAATAACCTTTTCACAGTCCCATCATCGAATGTTTTACTGAAAATGTAATAATTGGAAGAAATTTCCATCAGAGGATAATCTTTAAAACAATAAACCAGTCCCATAGCTTCAAGTACCATCGACGGGTTCATCGCCAGCTCCAAAGAAGAATCCAAACACCCATTGTCCCACGGGCCAAACCAGAAACTGTCCACCTCGTTATGCCTGACCCAGAACCAGAACTGGTCGGCACTGCCGCCTGCGATTATAGCTTTGGCCTTTAGCGGATGGTCACCCTGAATATACAATTTAGACGGCGGCTCATAGAAAATTTTCACATTGTACGATTCGCTCAAACCCTCAGCGGGAATCTCAATCAAACCATCAGCCCTGATATAGAATGAAACAGCCCTGCCGCTTTCAGGAAAAGTAAAATCCTTTCGGCATGGACATAATTTTGTTTCTTCCGGCGGTCTCAACTGCTGCCCGCAGCCCGCCAAAAATAAAGTCACACATAATATAAATAAAACACCCAATCTGTTCATTCTAATTCCCCCTGCATAATCTGTCCGATTTGATCTTCCAGGCTTTCAATCCTCTGCTCATCAATCTCGGGATTGATCAATTCCAATTCCTTTTTCGTTGACATATTTCTAAGTTGCCAGACTTCTTTGCTGTCTTCAATTTTACTGCCTAGATATTTGAGCAGCCGCTTTCGCATAAGAACCAGTGCAAGTACAAAGCGGAAATCGATCTTCTCCTGGTCCGTTTCCGACTCGAGCCTTTCAAAAAAAGACATCAGCATGTCATCATCGATGAAAACTTTCTTCTTTTCCTGGGGGTCTGCCATGACGGATTTCCAGAAACAGTAAACTTGCGGTTTATTGGCATCCCAGTATTCAACCGAAAAATCCCTTCTTTCAAGCCCTTCCGGTCCCTCGATTAGAGCACCATAATATTCCTGGCCCGGTTCGATTTGCCTTCCATCTCCGCAGCATAAACCTGTCGGCTTGCTGATTTGCCAATCTGCCATCAAATACTCCTTCTATTCAAACTCAAGAAACGGCTTTAATTTTTCCACTGTCTTAGGCCCGATTCCCGAAATCTTTTGCAAATCATTACAGTCACTAAAAACCGTTTTACTCTTTGATTCATTTCTGAAATTCACAATAGCTTTAGCTTTAGTCGGCCCAATTCCTTCTAATAGCATCAATGCGGCTTCATCTGCAGTATTGGGGTTTAATTTTTGATTTATTTCTATCTTGCCCTGTTCCGCCTGAAAAAGTATCGTCCCGGTAAGATAGGCCCCTGCAATAAAAACAAGGATCGCCGCCAGCAAAAAAGCCTTTTTCTCGCGATAAGGTTGAGCCATTTATTTTTTCGAGCTAAACAACGTTTTTTGAAACTTTTTCAAAACTGTTAAACTCACTTTTTCTTTAAGGTCTTCTGTCATAAGTCCGCTTTTTTCCAAAAGACTGTTATCGCTGTCAGCAAAACTACCGTATGTAACTGTATTTACAAATGGTTTGCCGAAAGCAATTTTATAAAACTGTTCCAGCCACTTACTTTGCAGCGTATCACTCCACTTGTTTCGCCAGACGCCTCCATTATTGACTTCCAAACCATTGCCGTTAGTTTCCATAGCACCGGGAATTTCCACCGAAGTCAAATGTATCGGCTTGGTAACTGGTGCAAATTTATCCAGCAACGAGGAAATTTGCATCATATCCCTGACCCTCATATCTGTAGTATTTGCACCGAAAACCATCTGAAGACCTAAAGCGTCCGGGTTGATTCCCATCTGCATAATCATATCTATATACACCAGCGGAGGAATCGAATCCGGGCAAGAGGCATAGTATTCGCCCCATGGATATATGACATCGACTATTTTGACGGACTTATTTTCAACAGCTCTTGCCGACATTATCGCCGCGCGTGTCATTTCGAGTATCTGTTCGTAGCTGAACCCGAAATAATTTTGAGCATGCATTCCGCTGATTACCCGCCAGGCATGCACGCGTTTTTCATACCTTGACACAGCCGTATTTACAAACTGATATGCACTTTCACGTATCTTTTCAAAAGGCATTTTTTCTTTCAAAAGCCAACCGGGAATATTTTTTTTATCGAAATTAAGCAGTGGACCTAAAGAAATCGCGATTTTTTTGCCGGCAAGCGAAGAAAACGCGTTATCCAGCTGGTTAAAATCATACTCACCCTTTTCTTTTTCGATATCAGCCCAATTGGCAGGCAATGAAAGAAAACCAAAATTCTGAGTCAATTTTTCTATGTATTTATCATCATTCATTTTGCTCAGATCGACTCGGCAACCCATACAATGTTTGGCAAATCCACCTGCCTGAGATTTGGCTTTGAGGTAAATTTCTGCATTTTTCGCTGCCAAAAGCTCTGAAACGGCCATCGCCTTTTTAAGGCACTCATCTGCAAAAACCGATGCGATAGGACCATTATGAATGTTTTCCAGGGCCTTAACGAATAATTCTTTGACCTGGTTAATCTTTTCACTGCTTTCTTCCAAAAAGGACCAATCTTCCCTTTTCATCGTGATTTCCATCAATTTGGCTCTTGCCAACTCGATATTGAGGTTATAGGGTTCTTGTCTTTCGGGCAGCCGGGTGGTAGGAATCATAACTTTGCCGAACCCCTTTATAGGCCATACAATCGCTAAACCAGCGGCATCATTGTTATTTTTTTGGGTTGTTATTGCCCCTTTTGAGAATGAAATTTTGGCCGGCCCCTTAAAAGGGATCCAATCAACACCAAAAAGGTACGCCCCCTCTAAAGAGAGCTTGTCTGTAAGATTTCCATCCTTATAAACTTCAAATTTCACAATAATTGTACCTAATATATCAGAATAAAACTATCAACAACTATAATCGGTTTATTATACATATTGTAATTTCAAAAGCAATAAATTAGAAATTTTAAACTAATTTGGATTTGAGTACAATAGATATCTTCTTGCTTTTTGCTTGCTTTATAATTGAAAAACTTTAAAATTATTTTGTATAAAGTTTAACTTGAAGAATCATTACATTAGAGCCCTGTTTCGGGGCGGGAGGTAAAATATGAAGGCTTCGATCGCAAAACTGATTAAATGGATTATTGTTATACTGCTGCTGGTAATATTGGCTGTGGCACTAATTATTAATTTCGCCGGTAACACGATTGTCAAAAATGCAATCGAATACGGTGGAACTCGTGCCCTCGACGTGGCAGTAGAAGTTCAAGAAGCCGATTTGTCCCTTCTCAAGGCCAAATTCACGATAAGCGATCTGATAGTTGCCAACCCCCCTGGATTTGAGACCGATACCATGCTGGAACTTGGAAATATGACAATCGATTCCAGCTATGGAGAATTGCTGGCTGACCCGGCTGTGATCGAGGAAATTGTGCTTGATGATATACAAATTACCCTTGAGCAAAAAGGTTTAACTAATAATATCCAGGAAGTTCTAAAGAATGTCAGCAAAAAAACCCCACAAGAGCAAACAGAAAAAGAAGGCAAAAAAGTTGTAATAAAACGGCTTGAAATAAAAGGAGCAGTCGTAAATGCCAAGCTTTTGCCGATTGGAGGAAAAGAACAAACTGTAAAATTCAAACTGGAACCTATAATTTTGGAGAATATTGGAACTGATGAACCAGTAAACGTGGCTACGGTAAGCGCAAAAGTTCTTACCGCACTTGTAGCAGGCATTATCAAACAAGGCGGCGGTTTACTGCCTGACGATATTACCGGGGCCCTTGGCGGTACTTTGGATAGTGCTGTGGAAGTATTGGATACAGGCGTAGAAGCCGGTAAAAAAATACTGGAAAGCGGCAAAGACCTGGGCGAAGGAGTGGGCGATACTATCAAAGGAACCGGAGAAGGAGTCAAAGAAGGCATAGAAGGAATATTTAAGCCCAAAAAACAGGAAGAAAATTAAGCGCAATAACGAAGGAGAGTTTGTGTATTTTAAATCATTTAGTCTTGCGATTGCGGTTTTAGTTTGCATACAGTTAATCTCTGCAGATACAACTGGTAATTCCAATGAACTCGATAAGGGTTTTGGTTTTTCTGAGATGCAAATAATTAAGCTGGACCAGGGAATTCAAAACCTTCTTAGCTCAGAGTTCAACAATGATGGGTTTAAAGATTTGGCAGTTGCCAATAATTACAAAAGCAGGATTGAAATACTTCTGCAAAAAAAACCGGGCCAAAATCCAAATCGCAGCAAAATTTTTGATGAAGATATAAACACTCTTACTGAAAATCAAAGGTTTGAAAAAATTCAAATTCCTGTCAGTGTTCAAATACATAATTTGGTTTCAGGAGATTTTAACTCTGACGGACTCTACGATTTTGCTTACTACGGCGAGCCGGCAGGTTTATATATTCTGCTACAGAAAAAAGATTCGAGCGATTCGGCAGATATTATTAACTGGGAACGGCCAAAAAAGATCAATGTACAGGACGGCTTGAACTATACCAATGCACTTGTATGCACTGACATAAACAATGATGGCAAAGATGATTTACTTTTAGCTGCAAAAAACGGAATTTACACAATAACTCAAACCGAAGCAGGTGAGCTATCCAAGCCAGTAAAGTACCCTTTCGCTGAAGATATTCTATGGGTAGAAACAGCGGGCCTGAACGCGGACAAAAATCTGGATTTGATAGTAATTACTAATCAGGTGCAAAAAAATACTCGAATTAGAATGGGGATGGGTAACGGCAGATTCGGCCCGGTCCGGCAGTTTACAATCGAAAGGCCTATCGCAATTGATTTTGTAAATCGGAATAACGGCAATACTAAAATGCTTACCATAGAACGCCAGAGTGGGCGATTGAGCTGTTACCAGTTAACTAAAAAAGAAAAAAGTTCGCCCGAATTTACTCAGATACTTTATCCCCTGCCTGATTCTCAGCAAAAATACGAGCGTGATATTACCACCGGCGATTTCAATGGAGACAGCTTGCAAGATATCGTTATAAGTTTTCCTGCATCGGCTGAAATAGCACTTTACCAGCAATCGGAAAACGGCACTTTGTCTGACCCAAAAAAGTTCCCCGCATATTCGGGAATTACAAGTATTCACAGTGCTGACATTGACAATGATTCTATAGATGAACTGATAATTTTGAGCACTTCGGAAAAAACTGTTGGCATAAGCCATTTTACAAATAATCGCTTTGAGTTTCCCAAAAGCCTGAACCTGCCCGGCGAGCCGATAGGTATCGTCCCTGCTGAATTAGGCAAAGCAAATACGATCGATTGCTTCTATCTTTACCGCGATTCGAACGATGTGCGTTACATGGACGTTGTTTATGGCTTAGGTACAAATAAACAGAAAATGGCAGGTCTCGAATTGAAAATAGATGATTTACAGAGCAATCCAGAAGGATTAGTTGCTGCAGACGCCGACCAGGATGGCTTGACCGATCTTATTATTTTTGTAAGCCGCTATACAAAGCCGATTTTTGTAAGGCAAACTTCCAAGGGAAAATTTAAAGTTATTGATAAGGCAGGCGGAGTATCGGCACTTGAAAATGCCAGAATAGAAGGAACTGTATTAACTAATCTCGATGAAACTCCAGAGAAGGAGTTATTAGTCGCTTATGGAAATTTTGCCAGGAGTTTAGTATTCAAAGATCAAAACTGGCAAGTACTTGATCAGTACAACGCACGCCAGACAAGCAATGAAATCGATTCGGCCATAACTTTTGATCTCGATAATGACAAAAAAATGGAAATTTTGCTTTTTGATGGAACCAACGAAGTAGTACAGGTTCTAAAAGCTGATGATGACAAAACTTACCGGTTCGAAAAAGAGTTCGAACTGGGTAAATGGAGGCTAAAAAAGGTACTGCCCTACAATTTTTATGGAGATTCAGGACTTTTGATTTTCGATGGTCAAAAGTTTGCGATTCTGAAAACAGATCAACATTCTTTTGATTTAGATCAGGTTTTCAGTTATGAATCCGAAATTAAAGATGCTAAATATGGGAGAATGGCAGTTGGGAACTTAAACGATAATCCTGATATAGAAACAGCTCTTGTTGACTATAAGAAAAAATATATTGAGATTTTATCTTTCGATGATTCATTCCAGCCATCACCGGCGTTTCGCTTCAAAGTATTTGAAGAAAAATCATATCTCCAGCAACAATCAATTTCCACGATTGAGCCGCGAGAAGTTTTGATTGACGACCTTACTGCCGATGGCCTGGAGGATCTGATAGTGATTGTACACGATAGAATCATTATTTATCCTCAGGATAACCACTCGAAACCGGCTAATTGAAAGATAGCGGTTGTTTATAGTAGATTATAGTCCATTTTCTTACTTTATACTTGTTTTTGGTGCAGTTTCATGAGAGAATGCCTCAGTTTTGTGGAGTAAAATAAATGGATGTTAATTATAGTTCGTTTTGCGACGATTTCGATTTTGAATTGCTTGTAAATACTCATTTGGAGCTGCCAAATGAACGCGATACTCTTCTAAACTTTTTTGAACGAATCACCAAACAATTCCCCGCCATGTCAACATTTTACAGAAGAGATAATGGGGATTACTGCCTGGAATCTGATCGTGAAATCGGTTCATATTCATGGGTTAATATCGAGCTTGATTGCCTGAGCGCCGGATTTTCCAATCCTCAAATCACTCAAGAGGCCGTTAAACTTCAAAAAGCTGTTCTTGATCTGGCGCCGCACATGATCGGACTTTCGTTTTTAGATGTTAACAGTCTCGATCTTTCCCTTACACTTAATTTTGATTTCAGGGGAAATCAGAATGAAGTTATAGCCGAAGCTTTTTATCAGAATTCACCTTTCAATTGTCTGCTGGATGATCCAAATGCAAAGCCGATCAGCCTTTCATCTGGACTGATAGTATCGCTCGACCATGATTGCAATACTCAGGCCAAGTTAACGATAGAGCCTCATTCAAAGCTATATGAAATTAAAATTGATAGATTTAACGATATAGAACCAATCGCATTGCACTTTACAGTTCGCAGGTACCCTCAGCCGGGCCAAAAATTTGATACAATTTCGGCTTATGACCAGCTTGTCGCACAGGTGAAATATCTGATGGATTCTAAAATCATACCTAATTTTGTTCACCCTTTAACTAAAACAATATCACAAAGAAGATAAGGAGTTAATCATGGCAATCACAGCACCGTATAGTAAGCACAAAAAAGGCAATTTGAAGATTTTTGCGATAGTTCTACTTATAGCTGGCCTTTGGTTTGCGTATGATGGTTATTACAACCAGAATTTCATAGAAAAACATACAATTCAAAAGCTTGATCCGCAGGGAAATCCTGTTTTGGACGAACAAGGAAATGTAGTCAGAGTTGCTGATACCGATTTGCAGATCAACCGAAAGCTGCCGCCATTTTTACTTATAGGTGCTGCTGTTTTTGGCATAATGCTTTTTTTGGTTAAAAACAAAAAAATCGTACTAAGCGACAATAAACTTGCGGGCGAAGGCAAAGAAGTTGATGTTGATAATATAGAAAAAATCAATAAAACAGATTTTGAATCCAAAGGTGTTTTTACGATTACATACAAAGATGATTCCGGAAATATGAAAGACTGGAAAGTTTCTGACAGGAAGTATGACAATCTTAAAAACTTGCTGGATGAGTTGATCGCTAAAATAAGTTCTTAAATTTACAACCAGATTGAATGTCCCTTATTTGGGGCTTTCTATTTTAAAGGAAAGTGACATGAATACTTGTGTTGTTGGCTTGCAATGGGGAGACGAAGGTAAAGGAAAAGTTGTCGATATTCTTGCCCAGTCAAGCGATATCGTTATACGTTATGCAGGCGGCGCAAATGCGGGCCATACAGTGATAATCGGTGACAAAAAGTTCGCCTTGCATTTGCTGCCAAGCGGAGCTGTCAGAGATGAAACTTTTTGTGTAATCGGCAACGGGGTCGTTGTTGATCCTGAAATTCTCATTGAAGAAATAAAAAGTATAAATGAAAAAGGAATTGACTTGCAGGGCAGACTTTTCATAAGTGAAAATGCTCATGTTGTTCTGGATTATCATAAGCTGGAAGATAAGCTTCGGGAAGAATCCCTGGGAAAAAATAAAATCGGCACAACCGCAAAAGGTATCGGCCCATGTTACGCCGACAAAACCGGACGCAGTTTCGCTATCAGAATGGCAGACTTTAATGACCTCACCAAGTTAAGCCAGAAATTAAAAACTATTATAGAAT
>CAZITB010000098.1:8458-10957 GCA_964542055.1 uncultured Candidatus Kuenenia sp. | reverse complement strand
TCTGTGCAAAGAGGTGCAAAAAGGTCTAAAATGGGCGATACTGGACTTGAACCAGTGACCCCTAGCTTGTCGAATATTCTGAACAAGTTTTTAACTATTTTCTTGTTAAACACTTACAATCGCAAGTCTTTTCTTGCCAATTACTTACAACTGCAAACTAAAGACATCATAAGACATCAGATACCACTTGTCAAATCAAAAGTTATAGGGAAAGTTATAAAAAACGGTTTATTGGTTTTAAAACCCGTAATTGTTTAAATAAAAGGTCCTTGACTTTATATTTTTAGATAAAATTATACAGAATGTTTAGACTTGCTACTGAAAAGATAAAGGCCACCAAAAATTAACAATGGCCAGTTATTTACCCGTCAGATGGATGATGCCGTTAAACTCCTCGACCAATGGTAAATAGGTCTTTAAGCGGTTATCATAATGGTAACAGCCTAAATTGTAGTAATTAAAGACATATAATTCTTTTGCTTGATTCTGAACGTAAATGCTTGTTTTTGATGAATTAGATGGATTTTTCGATTGGTTTCATTAGAGGTTGGTATGAGTTTTGGCTTATACCTACCAGCCCTTGACATCAAGCGGAATGTGAGTCTTTGGCTTGAAAAGATGTATTTGTGTGTAAATTTGTTAAGTTTTTTGGATTTTGTTCTTGACTTTTGTTGCTTATAAGTATAACCTCTAACATATAGGTATTAGTTGTTTTTGAAAAGGATTTGACTGATGCAAGATATAGCTACGATTGCTAGACAGACCAAAACACAAGCTAAGCCGTTATATAAAATGGTACGGGATGATCTCGTTTCTTTAATTAGCAAAGGAACGTATAAAAAAGAAGATTGTTTGCCCTCCCAAGCTGCTTTAGTAAAAAAATATAATGTATCAATCTCGACAATAAGGCAATCATTGAATGATTTAGCGAAAGATGGATGGGTCAGGGCTGAACACGGAAAAGGTTTTTTTGTTGACTGTGACGGTTCCCCGCCTCAGTCAGGGCCGTTGAAAACGAGTTATGGATTTCTTTGTCTGCACCGCGTGACTGATCCTGTGTCTATATTAATTTTAAATGGTGCGTCTTTGCACTTCAATGAAATAAACGAGGTGTTGGCATACAAATTTTTGGGTGTTGAACCCAAATTAGATTGTTTTCGTAATACACAAAATCTTGAAAACATCATCATTTCAGGTAGAGTCGAAGGCCAATGCTTAAAAACTATCAGAGATGTCAGCAAACAGGTCGTGTTGACTTCGTATTTAAAAGAAGAAGATGCTTTGAGAGATAGTATTTCAACAGTATCCCCTGATCCCCGGCTTATTGGCTATACTGCACCTCAATTATTGATTGGATCAGGACATAAAGAAATAGGTTTTGTGCTTGAAGCCTTCAATCAGTTTACGTTCGCTATCATTCAAAATATTCTTGATGCTTGTAAAGAGCAGGGGGTTAATCTAAGGCTTTTAAAGATAGCACAACCCTCCGATGAAGAAGCTGAGTATTTGTCATCCATCGGAGTTAAAACTAACTTTTTTGAGGACGAAAAGTTTCTGATCGACCATATAGTTTCTGAAAACTCATTGACAGGTGTTATTGTCAATGGTGATCAGCATGCCTGCAGAATCATATATGGGTTGGAAGCCCGTAATTTTTCAGTTCCAAAAGACAAAAGTGTAATGTCAATAGGCGGTTTGCCGCGAGACATTCTTGCTTTTCCTGATATAAGCAGGATTAACGTTAAATTAGAAAAAATCGGCAAAGAAGCAGCTAAGATTTTAACTAGTTCATCTAAAGATGTCAGTCACGTATTATTGCCTGTATCGCTTGAAGCAGGCAAAACCATTGCGAGTCCGAAATAGTTTTAATTTTTGATTGAAATAGAGACGTGTGTCTCTTTGATAATTTTATTTTTTTTGGAAGGAGTTTAAGATGAGAATTAAGTTAACGATGATTTTAATTGCTATAGCTGTTAGTGGAATAAGCGCAAATGCTGCTTCTACTCTGTTCACAGCTAACAACGACGAACTATGGAAAACGCCAGCTAATTGGAACAACGGCGTTCCGGGTACAACAGTTGATGCTTACATTGGTATGTCCGATGGTTCAGATTGTATTGTGGATTCGGGCTATACTGCGAATGCCCAGAATATTTATGTCGGCCATGAAAACACTACCGGCTACGGCGGCCCTGGCAGTTTAACCATTAATGGGACACTGAATACGACAAGTTATTTTTATGTCGGGTTTAATACGACAGCAGGCTATGTGAAAGTAGATGGTGGAACAGTGTCTATACCCGTTGGAAGATCGACAAGATTTGGCTACACAGGTGGTGTCGGCGGTACTTTAGAGATAGCATCAGGTAAGTTTACAACTGGCCATCTTGAACTTCCGTTTAATAGTACAGGGGAATCTATGATCAAACTGTATGGCGGTGAATTAGAGGTTTTAGGCTCTATTTATTTAAACTCCGGTTATTACAACGGCAACGGCGG
>CAZITB010000098.1:0-8358 GCA_964542055.1 uncultured Candidatus Kuenenia sp. | reverse complement strand
TACAGGTGAGATAGACATTAAAGGTGATGGTGTTCTCAAGTGGAGCGGTGATCGTGAAAATCTTTTAAATGCTTGGGTTGGTTATGATTGGATATATACCAATGAAGTTGGCAAAAGCCTCGAAGTAAATTATGATTCGGTTAATGATTACACAACCGTAAGCGTGGTTCCTGAGCCGGCAACTTTGAGTGTTCTTGCTTTGGGTGCATTGCTGCTTAGAAGAAAAAAGAAATAGAACGGGTTATATTAAATGGGGAAGCGATGAGCTTTCCCCATTTTTAATTTTTAAATTAAAAGATTTTGAGGTAAAACAATGAGTAAAATTTGGAAAAAACTACTCTTTTCTTTTTCGGCTTTTTTGGTTTTTTCATCCTATGTTTGTGCTGCTTCTAGTATGTTCACAGCTAACAACGGCGAACTGTGGCAAACGGAAGCTAATTGGAACAATGGCGTTCCGGGTACAGCAGTTGATGCTTACATTGGTATGTCAGATGGCTCAGATTGTATAGTAGATTCGGGCTATACGGCGAATGCCCAGAATATTTATATTGGCCATGAAACTACGACTTACGGCGGCCCTGGCAGTTTAACTATTAATGGAACACTGAATACGACAAGTCATTTTTATGTCGGGTTTAATACGACAGCAGGCTATGTAAAAATAGATGGCGGAACTGTGACTATTCCCAGTGGAAAATCGACAAGGTTTGGCTACGCAGGCGGTGTCGGCGGTACTTTAGAGATAGTATCAGGTAAGTTTACAACCGGTTATATTGAACTTCCGTTTAATAGTACAGGGGAATCTATGATCAAGCTCTATGGTGGTGAATTAGAAGTTTTAACCTCTATTTATTTGAACTCCGGTTATTACAACGGCAACGGCGGTACAGGTGAGATAGACATTAAAGGTGATGGTGTTCTCAAGTGGAGCGGTGATCGTCAAAGTCTCTTAAATCTTTGGATTAATAATGGTTGGATATATACCAGTGAAGTTGGCAAAAGCCTCGAAGTCAATTATGATTCGGTTAATGATTACACTACTATTTATTTAGTTGATTTTACACCAGGCACTACCTTTTTTACCAATGATACAGGAAATGAACTTTGGGGCATGTCAGCTAACTGGAGTGGGGGAATACCTGATTCTGTAACAACATCTCGAGCTTATATAGGCTCTTCAGATGGTTCCGGGTGCATCATAACCTCCGGATATACGGCTAATGCTTTTCACTTGTATGTCGGCCATGAAAGTACGACCGGCTACGGCGGGCCAGGCAGTTTAACTATCAATGGAACTTTAAATAGAACAGGTATACTATATGTCGGGTATAAGACAACCGGATATTTAAAATTAGACGGCGGAACTGTGTCTGGCAGCAGTGGCTTATGGACAAGATTTGGTGACACTTCTGGTGCTAATGGTACTTTAGAAATAACAGCAGGCAAGTTTACAACCGGCTATCTTGCTATTCCGTTTAATGGTACAGGCGAATCTTTAATCAAGCTATATGGTGGTGAATTAGAAGTTTTAGATTCTATATATTTGAACTACGAACCTTATACCAATTCTGGACAAGCTCATGGTGAGATTGACATTAAAGGTAATGGTATTCTCAAGTGGAGCGGAGATCAACGAAGTCCGTTTAGTTATTGGATTGATTGGGGTTGGATTTATACCAGTGAAGTTGGTAAAGGTCTCGAGGTAAATTACGACGACGCAAATGATGTAACAATTGTCAAAACTTTCGGTATAGGAACTTGCGATGATCTTATTGAAGCCGGTTTAGGCTTTGAATCTGATTTGAATGGTGATTGTTATGTAGATTTTTATGATTTTGCAATCCTGGCGGATCAATGGTTGGGAGATTTCAGCGGACCTTTAGACACTATTGCTGAAGAATGGTTATATTGTAATAATCCTCAAGATCCAAATTGTATGGAAGCAACAGTAAATAACATTGTCACTGTTGAGCAGTTTGGAGCAGTTGGGGATGGTATAACTGATGATACTGATGCTTTTCAGGCAGCAGCAGCTGTTATTCAGGAACTTGGTGGTGGTACGCTAGAGTTAGGTGCCGGGAAAGTTTATCGTGTCGGCAGACAGTACCATGAAGAATACATATATCCGTATTACCAAACTGAGCCTATCTTTGAATTGAATGATTGCTATTGGAAGGTAAACATTGTTGGTAATGGAGCGACTTTGAAAGCAAATGATGGATTAAGAACAGGTTCATTCGACCCTGATACCGGAGAACCTTATGAGTATACAGGGACTGATCGTTACTTTGGTGATCCTGATTTCCGAGCATACCCATATTGGGGCATGTTCCATATTCGAGGTTGCAGAGATGTAGAAATTACCAATGTTAACCTTGATGGAAACATCCAGAATCTCATTGCTGGCGGGCGTTTTGGCCTTGAAGGTATGATTGAATGCCAAGCTTTCGGTTTGCGGTTCGACAGTAATAAAAAGGTTACTGTAATTGACGTAAATACTTCCTATCATGGTATGGATGGAATCTATATCGCTCATTACGACCCGATAGATGATACCAGCCCGGAATATCCTTACTATCTTGAGAATGTTGTCAGTAATTACAATGGCAGACAGGGGCTTTCATGGGTAGGCGGCAACAGTTTAACAGCAGTGAATTGTGAGTTCAGTTATACTGCTACAGTAAGAAATGATACATGGTCTAATCCTGCTTGTGGAGTTGATATCGAAGAGCAGGATTCGATCATCAGGAATGGTAACTTTTTGAATTGCACCATGGTGGGTAACAGAAATTACGGATTAGTTTGGGTAGGAGACGTTAAAAACATCTACTTGAGCGATTGTTTGATTGAAACTGTTTGCCCCGATTGTCCTACAACAGAGTTTGAGTTTGATAACTGTACAATTTATTAAAGTTTAATGATTACTGTTGCGCCCGCTTGGGCGCAACATAATTTTAAAAAGGGTTAAAAATGAACGATAACAGAAAGATTAAATCTTCTGCATTTACGTTAGTGGAACTTTTGGTTGTGATTTCTATTATCGCAATGCTATTGGCGATATTGATGCCCTCACTTCAAAAAGCCAGGGAACAAGCTAAACGGGTTATTTGCGCAAGTAATTTGCATAATTTAAGTCTATCTTATTTTTCTTATGAAGCTACTTACAACGAACTGCCTGAAGGTTACTGGGGTTCGGCTACATTAATGAAATCTGATCTTCATAAGATACTGGTCAGCTACGGAATGACCGAAGATGCTGTAATTTGCCCTTCAGCAGACAGGATTGATTACGAAGGTTACAATTGGGAATGGGGGGAAGGGGATTATGGTCTAACTACCTACTGTTATTTGGGAGGTTATGGTAACGCTTCAACCCCAAGTATTCCTCAAACTGATGGATGGTATAATGAATATTGGTGGGCGAGAGATAAAGGTTATATGCCCAGACGCTCGACTATCCGGCATCCAGCTCCAGGTAGAATGCCCTTGATCCAAGACATTGCTACTCCTTTCGAAAATGAAATGTATGCTGTTGGTGTAAAAAGATCTAATCATGTGTCCGGCGGTACAGAAACCGGAAGAATGAGAGGTACTGGTGATACTTATGTAAAGCACAAAAATGTTGGTCAGAACATAGTTTTTTATGATGGTCATGCAGAATATCAAAAGCTTATATCTGGACAAAGTTGAAATATGGACAAGACTATTATATGGGGTTTTACCTCACAACCCCTAAAATACCAGGGGAACCTCCTAGAAGAAATGTATATATTTGGCCTTAGACCTTATGCTCAGTAAGGAAAATTTCATTCTTATTTATGCCCCAAATTTTGGAGACTGGTATGTTCAATTTAAAAATTTTGCTTCTCTTGCTTTCTATTTCTGTTTTTTGCTCAGGTTTGTATGGAAAAACTTCGGAATTTATTATTGCTGAAAACGGCAATTCCAATGCGCCTATCATAGTTTCCCCCAACGCTTCGACCAAGGTCAATCATCTAGCTGAGCAATTGTCATCATATTTAACCAAAATTACTAGTGCTAAATTCCAGTTAGAAACAGGATATGCCCAAAAAGGCATAGTGGTTGGTACTATTGAGGATTTCGATAAATACAAAACTGAATTAAAAATCATAGAAATACCAGATAGAGAAGCTTATATTATAAAAACCCACAACAGGGGGATTCATATTGTTGGTGCTACGGAAATAGCTTTGCAGCATGCTATATGGGATTTTCTTTACCGAATAGGTTATCGGCAATACTTTCCTGGGCAGAATTGGGAGATAATACCAAAAGTACCTGTTCTTAAGGTGTCCTTAGATATACACGAAAAGCCTAATTACTGGACCCGAAATATATGGTATGGTTGGGGAACTTGGGGTTACAATGATGAACCTTATGAAAATTGGATACAAAAAAACAGAATAGTGTCTGCGTTCAAGTTAAATACTGGCCATATATATGAGCAACTTATAGATGATAATAGAGAAAAATTCATAGAAAACCCTGAGTATTACGGCTTAGTTGAGGGCAAACGGAAGTCATCTAAAATATGTATAGGAAATCCTAAACTTCGTGAACTAGTGGTTGATTATGCTCTTGAGTATTTTCGGAAAGATCCGTCACGTGATTCTATCTCAATGGATCCAAGCGATGGTCCAGGAGCAGGGGTAAGCTATGAAATGGGGTGGTGTGAATGTGAGTTATGTGAATCTATTGGGTCAATTAGTGACCGTGCAATCTATTTGGCAAATACTGTGGCAGAAGCTGTAAACGCAAAATATGAAAATAAATATGTTGGAATTTATGCATATAACATGCATTCCCCACCACCTAAAATAAGGGTTCATCCAAATGTTATAGTAAGTGTTGCAACTTCTTTCATTCAGGGTGGTTTTACACTGCAGGAATTACTTGATGGTTGGTCTTCGAAAGGGACTATCTTAGGAATACGAGAGTATTTTAGTGTGAATACCTGGGATAGGGATTTGCCCGGCAAATCAAGAGGATCAAATATTGATTATATCGTTAAAAATATTCCCTATTTTTATTCAGAAGGAGCACGTTGCTTCACTTCTGAATCAAGTGACAACTGGGGATGTAATGGTTTGGGATATTATGTAGCGTCCAGGATACTTTGGGATATTGATGATGCTACTGATGTAGAGTATCTAATTGATGATTTTCTTACTCGCAGTTTCGGTTATGCCAAAGAACCTATGGCGAATTTCTACAGCCTTATTGATGGGAGTAATTCACCGCTAATGAGTGAAGATTTGATTGGCAGGATGTATCGTTATTTAAACGAGGCCAGAAATTTAGCAGATAAAAAGGAAATATTAAATAGAATTAATGATCTTGTATTATACACTCGTTATGTTGAATTATACCGAATTTATTCTGGTGCACAAGGCCAATCTCGTCAAAAGGCATTTGAAAATTTGATCAAGTACGCTTATAGAATACGTAAATCAATGATGGTTCACACCAAAGCATTATATCGTGATTTGGAAAACAGGGATAAATCAGTTCTTATTCCTCAGGGTGCAAAATGGAATGTTCCGGAAGAAAAAAATCCTTGGAAAAACAGTAGAGACTTTACTGATAGTGAGCTTTTGTCTTTTATAGATCAAGGAATTAAAAATAATGATGTCTTAGAATACAAAGCGGTAGATTTCAGTATGAATCTTGTTTCTGCAAAACCGCTTGATTTACCAGAAGTACCTCTTGGTGATACTGGCACGTATGGAAGAAATCTTCAAAGGTATTATACAATAAATACAAGTGACGATAATTTGTTAAAGCTAAAAGTTACAGGCGGACTTATAGAAAAGTATCGTAACAGCGGAAATGTCAAACTGGACCTTTATCACCTTAGAGGTGTTTTTCAGGCACATGAATCTCATAAAGAGGTTCCGGCAGATAGTAAGGAGCATTCAATACAGTTTAATTTGAATGATGAAACTAACTTGTTATACAAATTAGAAATATCGGATGGACGTAATGCAACTTCAGTTAGCTGGCCCCAAGGTACACCTATGACAGTAATATCTACTCACGAAGACCCAGCAGATTTTTTAAAAGGTAAATGGAATTTGTATTTCTATGTACCAAAAGGAACTAAAGAAATTGTCTTTTATGCTGATGGTTCTGGGGTGGTTTTGGACGATAACCAAAATGAAGTCTTCGAAATTCCCTCTGGAAAACCTGGTTATTTCAAGTTAAATGTTGGAAAAGGGCAGGACGGGTCACTGTGGCAATTTTCTGAGGTAACCGGCAAAATAATAGTTTTAAATGTACCTCCTTGTTTGGCTCGAAATGGTCAAGAACTTATACTTCCTAAGGAGGTAATTGACAGAGATTTGACTACTGAGATGAAGAAATGAATATACGAAAAAAATATGCAATCGTGGGTGTAAGCAACCGTGCGTTTTCTATGTTTATGGACCCTGTCAGAGAGATTTATAAAGACCATTCCGAGCTTGTCGCGATGGTTGACCCTGACAGGCTTAGAATGGACAACTACAATATTACACGTAAAACTAATGTAGCTGCATATAGACCTGAAGAATTTGATAAGATGGTCCATGAACAAAAGCCTGATACGGTTATCATTGCCTGTCAGGACGCACTGCATCATATTTATGTAATAAAAGCACTTGAATATGATCTCGACGTGATAGTTGAAAAACCATTGACTACCAGTGAGGAATTTTGCAAGCAAATAGCAGAGGCGGCAGGCAAGAGCAGTGGTACAGTAAAGGTTACTTTCAACTATCGTTATACCCCGCATACAACCAAGATTAAAGAGCTGGTTGCAGAGGACAAGGTAGGAAAAGTTACAAGTATTGATCTAAACTGGTATATAGATACTTTTCACGGCTCATCGTATTTTCAGCGTTGGAACCGTTTGAGAGAAATGTCCGGAGGTCTTTCAGTACACAAATCATGTCATCATCTTGATCTTGTACAATGGTGGATAAATCAAAAACCTGTCGAACTTTTCAGTTATGGCGCCAGAAACTTTTATGGCTCTGAAGGAGAGCATTGCCCCCTAGAAAAACATGAAATCGGTGATGGCAGAATCTGCCCTACCTGTGACAAAAAGCATGTTTGCAAATATTACATGCGCTGGTATCGTGACGAATTCAGGTCCGACAAATCCAATCATAAGCTTGACGAGTTCGTCACTACATCACAAGTATATCAAAATTATTCAAATCGCCAATGTATTTATGACCCTGAAATAGACATCGAGGATACTTACGGGGCAGTAATCAAATACGATAAGGGAGCCATACTTAATTACAGTGCTAATTTTTCTATGCCCTATGAGGGCTTCAGGCTCGGCATAAACGGAACAAAGGGCAGGATTGAGATGAAAGAACTGCACGCCCCTAACAGGCTTCCATTTCCTGCTGAAGAAGGTGAGAAGATTACTTATATTCCATTATTCGGAGGCAGGGAAGAGATTGATATTGTCAATCTCGGCGGTGACCACGGGGGTGGGGACCCGTTAATGAGAGATGAGCTGTTTATTGGAGCGGATCAGCTTTGTAAGGTACAGCGACAGGCTTCAGTTTGGGACGGGATAGATGTTGTTTTAACCGGCATCGCAATTTACAGGTCTATACTTGAGCACAGACCGATTCCAATGGATGAACTTCGAAGCAAGGTTTATAAAGCCATAAAAAATAAAAACGAGGTTGTTAATACAGTTCTTTGATGACTATTAGCTTTTTAGTTTCTTCAATATAAAGCAGGCAATAAAAATCCCAGATAATATTATCGGTTTATACCCATTATTATAAAGAGATGAAAGAATTTTTATGACATCAATCGACTGGACAATAACTGTAGTTTTAAGCCTTCTCATTGGCTTATCAGTATTTGCTACCCGAAGATTTATGAAGGACGTATCTGGTTTTATTGTTGGTGGACGAAAGGCCAGAACCTGGCTTATGCTTAGCAATACAAACTCTGGTGGCCTTGGATTGGTAGCAATTGTATATTTTGGTCAGGAAGGTTTCCTGCGAGGCTACTCGTTTCTTTGGGTAATACTTATTGGTGCTGTAATACAAATAATAGTCTTTGGTTTACTGGGCTTTGGAATTGAGCGATTCAGGGCCACAAAAGCAATGACCGCAGGTCAGTTCCATGAAATGAGATACAGTAAGGGTGTCAGATTACTGGTGGGTTCGGTTATGGGTTTCGGTGGAATTCTAAATATGACAGCTTTTCCTATTGCCGCGGGAGCTTTTCTTAAAACATATTTAGACCTACCTGACCAGGTTTATTATGCTGGGATTACTTTTAATTCAGTACATTTGATTCTCGCCGCGATTATATTTCTAGCGG
>CAZITB010000097.1:0-10983 GCA_964542055.1 uncultured Candidatus Kuenenia sp. | reverse complement strand
GTTTGTAAGGGGATTTGAAAGGCGAGTCCCCCCAATGAAAATTGATTAAGATCTTTGGAATTTCACAGCATGGGTCTCCCCGTCAATAGTTATCAATCTTCCGTATGGGTAAAATGAACAGCAATTTTTTTCATCCTACGCGGCTGATAACTGATAACGTTAAAAAACACCCTTCTCAAAAGCAGAGAAGGGTGCCACCCATTTTCTTAATTTTTAGAAAGAGCCCACCCGTCGGATTAAACCGGCCCTTTAAAATTAACCATTACTGGTACATCCAGCTATTTTCCAGTGCCTTTCGGAATTCGAGATATTCATATTCTGTCATTACCTCGGCGAGTTCGCCAGATAACCAGAGATCATCTAGCCACTTTAGAGTTTCTTCGAGTGAGTATTGAGGTATTGGAGTGTGATATACAGAAGTTGTTGAGTCAGTAGATGAGAGTGATTGTGTCTCGGTCAGTTGCAGCTGAGTTGAAGAAGACGGCATTGACATCATAGACATCTGAGCCGGAAAATCATTCAACCATGCAGGCTGCCAGAGCCAGTCTTCGCACAGAATAAACAGGTCATCATAATCAATGAAACTATCTGTTCCAAGTGCAACAGCGGCGTCGGTTTTCTGCCATGAAGCGGTGAGTATGGCGTAGTCGATAAAGTTTACGATCTCGTCGGTGTTGAGGTCTGCGGGGGAGTAATAATATTCATCTGCTCCAATATCAACTCTGCCGTTTACAACGCGGTCTTCGCCGTCGAAGTCGTAGTCGCTTACCGCTGCCGAAGGATGACCGGCATCCTTACATGGGGAAGAACCTGAAATATGAAAATTATTAGCATCGGCATCTATAAAGCAAGGGTCTGCTACAATGTTGCCAGTTCCTGGAAAGCTAGAATCAAGACAACAGTAATCAACACTTGAGATACCATAAAAGTCCAAAGTGTTATCTCTTATTATACAGTTATAGATAAATGGGGCAATACCATAACCGTACACACCATAATGATTATTTATTATCACATTGTTACGGACAATAGCCTGAGAATCCATGCTATGTAATTTCAATCCAGTCTCTGAACCGCTATCACCATTATCATAAATCGCACAATTTTCTATAATTGGAGAAATTGAAGGTGTTGTGCTTGAAATATCAATACCATTACCATTGTGCCTTCTTATGATGCAGTTTGAAACTATGGGTGAAGAATGTGAAATATCCAGACCATTGCCATTATTTTCAATTACAGTATTTGATATCGTGATATCACCACATTCAATACCATCATAAGTATGATTATCAATTTGACAATTATTAACTGTCAGGTAAGTTCCCGGATCAGCATCAATTCCCTCTTCTCCGTTAGTTATGGTAAAGCCGCTGATATCCAATTGAGCAGCATTTGACAAAACGATACAATCGTCATTGTCTCCGTCAATAATTGTTGTATTGATTATTGTAGAATTTTCAGGGTCTGTTGATCTTAGAAAAATACTTTTGCCGTCTATGATTATGTTTTCTTCATACGTATAAGGTTCGGCAACTAGAACATCATTGTCGTTAGCATCATTGATTGCATCCTGAATACTGCAATATCTTTTACTTTGCGTAAGGTTGTTTACTCTCCAACAGCCAAGTGTTGTCTGTTCGGTTGCGACGGCATCGGCTGGGAAATCGCTTGAAAGCTCAACACGGTTTTCAATAGTCTGGAAAGACTGGCCGCCGTTTAGTTTTGCGCTAAGGGTAAAGTTGTTGCTATCGCCTGGCGAGAGAGTTCCGAGGTTCCATGTGACGGTATTATCCATAAAGTTATATGTTCCACCGTGTGAAATCGTCAGGTCAGTTGAGGGGTTTGGGGTCATGAGTTCGTCGGGCAGGTAGTCGGTAAGGACGGCGTTGTTGATGTCTTCGGTTGCTGATGCAGGGTAGTTGTAATCGATTGTGTATGTAATAAAATCGCCGGGCATAAGATTGTCGAATTCATTCACATCGTCAACTTTTGTCAGGTTTACAGGGTGGCGATGGATATCGCCGCAGCCGAACATTATAGCAAGGGTGAGTGATGTTGTTTCGTTGGGTTTAAGATCAGGCAGATACCAGCCCATGGCGCCGGCAACTTCGCCTGTGCTTGAGGTTTGATTATTTAGATTCCTGTCCATTATGTTTACGTAAGTGCCTGTGGTTGTTGGATTGTTATATGGAAATATATCATTTTCAATCATGTCTGGTTCAATAGTTGAACTGAAATTTACATAATCAAGATGGCAGGGGTCGTGCCCAACAATTCCCCATTGTGTTATGTCGTATTGAAAATTGTCCACAGAGTGTACAGAATTATATGGAGTATAATTTGCCAATTCATCAGTGAAAGCAACGGATGAATAACTTGAATTGTTCGCCCAACTGCTCAAACCGCAAAGCATCTGATAGAATTCAAGTCCTGTTATATTAGAATCGCTAATGTTTTCAATTGTATAGGTTTTTAGTAAAACATATCTATCACTCTGAACAAATCCTACACCATTAGTGTCAATAAAAGAAACTGGCGAATAGTTGCAATCACCTAAATCCACAACTTCATAGTCAATCCTTACCTCGATATCATCTAATTCTATTTTACTATATGCGGTATCATAGGCAGTTTGAACACCATTATAATTTGTATAAAAATTGTAATAAGGAGCCAAAGAATTGTTGGGATTGTCAAATGAATTAACATCTACAAATATAAAATCACTATTCGTGCTAAAAAATGGTAAAAGAAAATAATCAGTAAGCCACATAGCTTGGTTTGTTGTTGAAATACCATTATAATAAATTGCTGCACCCCATTCACCTGAAAGCATTTCATGTGAACTGAAAGGATGAAAGGAAGTATTGCCCCAGTAAAAACAGTCTGAATATCCAGCAGAATCAAATTCCATTTGCCAAGATTGACAACCTAAATAGACAAATTCTGTTGACGGGTCAACAGCAGAACAGATCGAGACAAGAATAAAACAAAGTAAAAAGACCGATATAATATGCCTATTGACAGAATGCTTCTGATACATTTTTAAACCTCCGTAAAATGTTTAAGTTGATTGAATTAGTTTAAGATGTGAGTTACTTCTTATTTTTTCGCAGTAGCAAAATACCAAACCCCAAGAAAGATAAAGTAAATGGCTCAGGAATAGTTGTAAGCGTAACAATATCTGGAAGACCCTCAGATCGTAAAAAGTAAAACTCAAAATCTAAATCATTTTCCCATTTTCCAGACAAATATAGATTGTCATCAACTTGCATTTGTTCGAAATCGTAACCAAAGATATTAATAGAATTTGAAGAACCGAATATACCATGGAAGCCTGTTAGCTCACCACCATATAAGTTAATAGTTGTGTGTTCGGATTCAGTTACATAAATTATACCGATGGTTCCGCCAGATACATCTATTATACTACTATCAAAAGGAGAAATTGAAACAATATCACCTCCACTAACAGTTAATGTAGCAGCCCCATATACATTAGTATTACCTGTCCATGTTCCTCTGTCAATAATAGTGTCTTGCTCTATTATTGTATCTGACACAGCAAAAACAGCGTTTAATAAAATCAGTGTTAGAACTAGCAAAAACTTCTTCATTTTCTTGCCTCCTTAAATTTTCGTTTTTTTACGGAACGGCGCCCCGTTCCCCAATTACAACAATATTATACTTTTTATCCACAATTGTGTCAATTAAATTATCCGCCGCATTTTCCTCCCTTCTCGGCGCAAAAAATAAGGAGCGCCGCCGCAATTATGCTCAACCCAGGCCCGGAAGAGCCTTTCAGGACATAAAGCAAACGGTGCTCCCTTGCAAGCGCAAAAAGAGCACCGAGCCTTCTAAACGTTCCCGATACTTACAAACTTCCGGTTTGGGTCGAAACGAAATAGAATCTCAGTGATTCCAAACTTATAGATATTCAATTGTCAATATATGATAACCAATAACCACAAAGCATGTCAAACAAAAAACTACAAAAAAAATTTAGTCGGTAGAATTGGTAAAAATACATTTGTTTAACCATGTAGAAAGCAAAATCTGTGGCATAAACAAATTTACGTTTTAATAAAGTTCCTTCATATTCATTCGGCAGCGGTTGTTGTTTTGGAATTGCTGTTTTATTGGTCTGGATTCCTGCCTTCGCAGGAATGACAAAAGTGATTAGATTCCTCGTCACTACGCTGGCTCGGAATGACAGTTTCGGGGGGTTTTGCGGGGAAAATGGTTGATTTGTTGTTTCTAGATTCCTGCCTTCGCAGGTATGCAATCTGCGATTTGTTAGGGTTTGTGTGTTTACCAAGATGTAATTTTATTCGGGTCGCTTGCGCTGACCCGCTGCCGGGACAAGAAGTTTAGGCACATTTCGTTTCTATTCGGGTCGTTCGCGAACGATCCCTGCGATGTGATTTGATTCGGCAGCTCCCGCTGCACGGCTCTTGTGAAATTCCTATCTCATTGCTGGAAGCTGAAAACTCATTAAAATCAGGCTAATAAATTTAGACAGATTATCGGTTGACCTGTTCAGGATTTATCTGTAAAATAGATATTTAAAGTTTTGGAAGAATAAGATAAATATGAACTGTCCGGTCTGTAAAAAATCCGCAATGGTAACGCTTGAACTTGATCAGGTCGAAATCGATTACTGTTTCGATTGCAATGGGATATGGCTTGATGAAGGTGAGCTGGAGATGCTCTTGGATGATCGCGAAAAGGCCCTGGAGCTGCTGGGGTCGTTTGAAGAAGCTGCCATCGATGAAGATAAGGTTAAGTGCCCTATCTGCATGAAGAAGATGGAAAAGATAAAGGTCGGTGACAGCCAGAGGCAGGTTATTATTGACATGTGCTCTAAAAAACATGGTATCTGGTTTGATAAAGGGGAGCTGGATGAGGTGCTCGAACATGGCAAGCTTGATCAAGATAATAAGGTACGCCGTTTATTGAATGATATTTTTCGCCAAAATGATAAGGAGATTTAAATGTCAACAATGGTATTGTTAATTATAGTTTTAGTTGTACTGGCTTTGGTGTTCTTTTTTATCATCGGGCTGTACAATGGTCTGGTGAGGCTTCGCAACCAGGCTGATAACGCGTGGTCACAGATCGATGTTCAGCTTAAGAGGCGTCATGATCTTATCCCAAATCTGGTTGAGACGGCCAAGGGTTACATGAGACATGAGCGGGAGACTTTTGAAGCGATTACTAACGCGCGAAGCCAGGCGATGCAGGCCAATACTGTGGCACAGGCAAACCAGGCTGAGGGACAGCTTACCGATGCTTTGAGTAAGTTTTTGCTTACGGTTGAGAATTATCCCGATTTGAAGGCCAATCAGAATTTTCTGTCTCTCCAGGAAGAGCTTTCGAGTACTGAAAACAAGATCAGCTTTGCACGTCAGGCTTATAATGATGCGGTGCTGATGTTCAATAACAAGGTTCAGATGTTTCCGTCGAATATTGTGGCAGGTATGTTCAATTTCCAGAAGAAAGATTTCTTCGAGATTGAAAATGCGACCGAACGCGAAGTTCCAAACGTAAAATTTTAAGGGGTGTTTATGAACTGTCCGAAATGCGGTAATGGTTTGAAGCCGGAAAATTATGAGAATGTTACAATTGATCGATGCCTCAAGTGTAAAGGTGCTTGGCTCGATGATGGCGAGATCAAAAAGATCATCGAAACGAAAGATGAGACGTTCGATTATCAGCTTATTAATGAAACGATCGAATCGGGCTTTGCGGGAGTTCCTGAAAATGATAAGGTTGTGAAGGTTAACTGCCCCAAATGCAACGCGGAAATGACCGAGGTTAATTATGATTATTCTTCCGGGATCATTCTGGATCGGTGTATGAATTGCAAGGGGTTGTGGCTTGATGAGAAAGAGCTGGAGAAAGTTCAGATTACCAGGGAGTACGAGCAGAAAACGTTCGAGAAGGAAAAGGATAAGTGGATTGCGCTATTGAAATCCAAAGAGTATAACCGGCCGCAGGAGCAAGTTGAAAAAGGGATTTTCGGGCTGAGGCTGCTTTCGTATAAGATAGCCGAGTTTCTTACTGACAGATAATTTAGAATTCGATCAGGACGATGTTTTCGGCATTGGCGACGGTGTCTTTTTTGCTGGTGCCGAGTATCTGCTGGATTTGTGAACTGTGTTTGCCAGCGACTTTTGACAGTTCATCGCTGGAGAAATCGCAGACTGCTTTGGCTATGTCATTTATCATCACCACCGCCCCTGCTTCGAATTTGCCTTCGACATTTGTTACACCTTTTGCGAGGAGGCTTTTGCGGGATTTTAGAGCCTGGACGGCACCTGTGTCAATGGTTATAGTTCCTTCGGGGCTGCTGTTTAGTATCCATCTTTTGCGGTTACTCAGTCGGCATTTGGGCATGAAAACAGTGCCGAGATTTTCGCCCGATAGAATGCGAGCGAGGATATCTGTTTCTCTTCCGTTTGCGATAACAATTCTGCAACCGGCAGAAGAGGCGATTTTTGCGGCCTGTAGCTTTGTTTTCATGCCGCCTGTTGAATGGGTTGAACCGGGGTCGCCGGCTTTGCTTAGGATTTCGTCGGTAAGTTCGACTACTTCGCCAATTATTTTTGCGTCCTGGTTTTTCCTGGGGTCCTTGTCATAAAATGCGTCGATGTCGCTTAGAATGATCAGAAGGTCGGCATCGATTTTACTTGCCACAAGCGCTGAGAGTTTATCGTTGTCGCCGAATGCCGAGCCGATTTCTTCGGTAGAAACGCTGTCGTTTTCGTTGACTATGGGGACGACGCCGAGTTCGAGAAGTTTTTCGACGGAGTTTCGCAGGTTCAGATATGTTTTGCGGTTATCGAGCACATCGGCGGTCATAAGTACCTGGGCGATTTTTATGTCACTTTTCGCGAATGCTTTTTTGTATTCGTGCATCAATAGAGGCTGACCAATGGCAGCGCAGGCTTGTCTCATTACGATATCGGTAACCCTGTCTTTTATTTCCAGTTCCCCTGCTCCCATTCCGATTGCGCCGCTGGAGACAATCAGGACCTGGCGCTGCTGGTCGAGCAGTTTATGTATCTGCCCAGCTATAGAGCTGATGAATTTTACATCGACGGCACCGTTACTGCTGAGGATGTTGGTGCCTAATTTTATTACAACTCGCTTTACCTTTGTAAAATTTCGCATAGGGTTAGACTTTGAACTCCTTGTCGAGCTTTTTATGGGTGAACTTTTTTTCACCTGTTGAATAGGGGGTAACTGTCTGGCCGCTGCCGAGCATTTTGTATTTGTAGATAAGGAGGCCATCGAGACCTACCGGGCCCCTGGCGTGAATTTTATTTGTACTGATTCCGACTTCGGCGCCGAAACCGTAGCGGAAGCCGTCGCTGAATCTTGTTGAACAGTTTACGAAAACATCGGCTGAATCGACCAGGTCGGTGAACTTTATTGCGCTGGATTTGTCTTTGGTTACAATTACATCGGTATGGCCGGAACCGTAGGTGTTTATGTGGTCTATCGCTTCGTTCAGCGAGTCAACGATTTTGATCGCGACAACCATGTCAAGATATTCTGTTTGCCAGTCCTTTTCGTTTGCGGGGATTACATCGACATATTTGCTTGTTTTTTCGCAGCCTCGCACTTCGACGTTTAGCTGTTTGAATTTCATAACTACCAGATCGTGAAGGACAAATTCGGCGGCATCTTTATGTATGAGAATTGTTTCAGCGGCATTGCAAACAGCGCAATATTGACATTTTGAATCGACGGCGATATTTACAGCCATTTCGGGGTCGCAGTCGGAATCTATGTAAACGTGGCAGATTCCGTCGGCGTGGCCTAGTACGGCGATGTTTGTGTTGTCCATGATGTATTTTACGAATTCATTTGAGCCGCGAGGTATGAGCAGGTCAATGTACTGGTCGCATTTGAGCATCTCGGCGACATCCTGGCGTGTTTCCATCAGTTGCATCCAGTTGGCGGGCATACCTGAATTTTCGCTGGCCTGGATAATGATATCCGCAAGAGCGCGGTTGGTATTTGCAGCTTCTGAGCCGCCTTTGAGCAGGACAGTGTTTGAGCTTTTCAAGCATAATGTTGAAATCTGTACCAGAGCATCAGGGCGAGATTCGAAGATAACTCCTATTACGCCGATGGGGCAGCTGACTTTATAAAGTTCGAGTCCCTGATCGAGTTCGGTTGCGGATAAGGTTTTTCCGACAGGGTCATCGAGTTTGATCAAGCTGTCAATTCCATCGCAGACGCTTTTTAATTTGGACTCATCGAATTTCAAGCGTTTGAGCAAAGGAGCTTCAAGGTTTTGCTGCCGGGCATTTTCTAAATCTTGCTTGTTGGCTTGAAATATTTTGTCCTTATTTGCAATCAAAGCCTGCTTGACTGCTTCGAGAGCCGCATTTTTTGCTTCGCTTGCAACTGCCGAAGCATAGATTGAGGCTTTTTTTGCCTGTTGCGCCGCTTCGATAATATTCATTTTACATTCTCCCGGATCGATTATTAAAAAGGTATTTTAAACAGAAAATCACAAATGAGCAATGATTTTTCGAATTTGTACCCTTACATAGGATACCATCGTTTGAGAGCGGCGTAAAGCTGAGTTTTTGAATCGGCGGCGATGATGTCCATGGTTGCTTTTTTCCTGTCGGGGTGCAGAATCGCGTATCTGGAAATGAATTTTCGGAAGTAGCCTACCACTTTACGATCGTTGAAGAGCTCAAAGATCATATCGAGATGTTTTTTTATTATCGCGGCCTGCTCCTGAAGGGAGGGTTTTTCGGGCGGCTGTTTACCATCCAGGACCGCCTGGATTTGTTCGAATATCCATGGATTGCCGATGGCGCCCCTTGCGATAGAGAGGCCATCTGCTCCGGAAAAAAACATTTTATCAACGCAATCGTCGGGCTCGAATAAATCGCCGCTGCCGAAGATCAAAGTATCGTTGAAACTTTGCTTTACTTGTTTTATTATCTGCCAGTTAGCTTTGCCGCGGTATTTGCTGCTTACTGTTCTGCCGTGAATTGTTATGAAATCGGCGCCGTCTTTTGCGGCATTTTCACAAATCGTCCAGAAATTATCCTGCGATTGCTGGCTGGAGTCGAATCCGCTTCTAAGTTTTATCCCTACCGGGCATTTAACGTTGCTGCGGACTGCCAGGAAAATTTCTCTTACTGTTTGTGGGTCCTGCAAAAGTGCTCCGCCTCTGCCGCGCAGCAAAACCTTTCTCGCGGGACATGCAAAATTGAGATCGATAATATCGTAGCCGACGTCTTCCAGCATGTGTGCGGCTTTTGCCATTACCTTGGGGTCTGTGCCGTGAATTTGTGCACCGACGGGATGTTCATCTTTTCCGGGCATAAAGGCAGGTTTTCTTATAACCTTCGGATGGGCGGCAGATTTATCGAGCATCAAACCGGCAAATGTCAATTCGGCTCCGCAGTCGCGGGATACCGTGCGCATAGTGTAGTCGCTGTAGCCGCTAAGGGGTGCCTGTATAACGGGATATTTTAAAACTATAGAACCTATCTTCATTTACTTACGCGAGTAATTTTTGGCGGTAAATATTTCAAAGTCAAAAATGATACCATTTATGCATTTAAATGTAAACTTCTAATTACAGACTGCTGAATTTAATTGTTACGGGGCTTAACGTTTATCTCAATTTCGATGACTTGGGAATTGTTCGGGTCGGAAACTTTAAGAACAGGTTTGTGTTTGCCGGGTTTGTTGTAGCTGGTTGAGATTATTGCACCTGACCGGTCAAATTCGCCATCGCCGTCGAGGTCCCACGTATAACTGACTTTTTGACCTTCGATGTCATAGGCACTGGCGCTTAGTTCAACTCGTAATGGGGCTGGGCCGAAATTGGGAACGGCAGATATAAATTCCAGCTGCGGCGGAAAGTTTTTCCGGATTTCCAGAAATATAGGATTGCTTATCGAGAGATAGTCGCAATCTGCAACCTGTGCGGTTAAATAGATTTTATAGTTTGCTTGTTCGTTAAATGACCTGGTTATTTTGAGAGTATCGTTTTTGATACCGGCCAGGTCGGCGAGAAGCAGTTCTACGTTTTTTTGGGATTTTTGAAAATTCCAGCTTATCGATTTGATGTCTTGTATTTTACCGCCGATTTTACAGGAAAGCTCTACAGGTGCACCTGGTTTTATTTTTGTTTTATCGGCAGAAAGTGAAAAGGTTGGCATTGTGAATTTGTCAATGTCTTGCCTTTTGAGAACAAAGACCCAATCTTGATTGTCAGGCGGGAGCAGGTTTATTACGTTTGCAAATTTATCCGAGGGAGCATCGTAGAAATTTCCGGTACGGGGATCAAAAAGCTGGGCGGTATAGGTGCCGTGACATCTGGTCAAATCAAGCTTAGCTTCTGATGCGGCGTTTCGGATGTAAATAACATATTGCCTGGCGGGTTCAGCAAGACAGTACGCGGTAGTATCAGATTCGATGAGTTCGTTATGGGGGTGGAGCTTCCACCACTGGGTGGCAGTGAAAAGTTTGCTTATATTTTCGGCTTGGCTGAGCCATGGTTTATATTTGGAGTTGTCGGGGTCGAAGTTGCCCCAGTTGTTTTTGCCAGCGTTGAATGTGTTTCCAAAAGCGGTTATGAAGTAGCCCCCTGCCATGGCGATATCCCATGTTGCGTGGCGTATTTCGTCGATGCTGGAGCTGTTTGGGAAATCATAGATGCCGTCGCCGTTTTTATCGTTGAAAAAGGAGGCATATTTTGCGTTGACAACAGGTTTGGCATGGTCGCGTTTTTCGAGAATATTTTTGTTTAGATAACTGAAGCTTCGCAGGTACTGGAACTGGGCAGCTGAGGGACTTTGGGAAATGGAGTGGACTGTAATCAATCTTCCATGAGGGTCCAAATTATCGATTTTTGAACAAACTGAATCATAATTTTCCTTTGTCGATGACTGCTCAAATTGTGTTCCAGCAACAAAATAAACATCGAATGCGCTT
>CAZITB010000096.1:0-11010 GCA_964542055.1 uncultured Candidatus Kuenenia sp. | reverse complement strand
AATTTCTTATTAAACAGTAATTTACGTTTAATAATACAATCGTAAATCGCGCTGTCGTATTAGAAAGGTTTGGAATGAATACTTTAATGATTGAACCTATTGCCAAGAAGGTTACTTTTGATCATGATAATATGTGGGTTGATCTGGCAGATGGCAGGAAGCTGGGTGTGCCTTTGGCATATTTTCCAAGATTGCTGAATGCTAAAGTGAAACAGCGCAAGAATTTTGTTATAAGCGGCGGTGGTACAGGGTTGCATTGGGAAGAGATCGATGAAGATATCTGTGTAAAATCCCTGATGTTCGGGATTGGAGACAGGACGAGGAAGTCAGTGTAATTTTCTATAGAATCTATCTGTAAATATGAAAGGGTGGCTGTGAAGGGCATCCTTTTTTTATTTTGGGATTTTAACATTGTTTTGCAAAATTGGGGAATGGCTGTTAGAATTGGGGGTTTGAGTTTTTAAATTATTTCAAGGATAATGTATGGCATTGCCGGTTGCAGCTATAGTTGGTCGGCCCAATGTGGGCAAGAGCAGTTTGTTTAACGCATTGGCTGGTGAGATGATCTCTATTGTTGAGGCGACGGCTGGTGTTACGCGCGACCGTGTATCGACGATAATTGAGCAGGGTGATCGGTATATCGAGCTTGTTGATACGGGCGGGTACGGGATAGTTGATTCTGATGCGCTTGATGAGCATATTACGGGTCAGATAGCCAGGGCGATTGAGACTGCGGATGTGGTGATCTTTGTGGTTGATATTCGTGAGGGGATAACGCCGCTTGACGAGCGGGTTGCGGGTTTGCTGCGTAAGGCGGGGCTGACGGTTGTTTTGGCGGCGAATAAGGCGGATAGCGCGAAGCTGTTTCCGATGGCTGGGGAGTTTAATAAGCTTGGGTTCGGTGAGCCGATTTGTATATCTGCGCAGAATAATATGAATAAGAAGGTTCTGATGGAGCGGGTTTTTGATGTGCTTAGTCATTTGCCCAGTGATCGGCCTGCGAGGGAGGTAATGCGGCTTGCGCTTGTTGGTAAGCGTAACGCGGGTAAGAGTTCTTTTATCAATTCGATAGTTGGTGAGGAGCGTGTTATCGTTTCTGAGGTTCCGGGTACGACGCGGGATTCTGTTGATGTTCGGTTCGAGAAGGACGGGCAGGTATTTGTGGCGATCGATACGGCGGGGCTGAGGAAGAAGAATAAGATTATTAAGAGTGATATCGATTTTTACAGCTTTACGCGTGCGACTCGGAGTGTTAAGCGGGCGGATATTGTGCTGTTTCTGATCGATGCGACGGTGCCGGTATCGCAGGTTGATAAGAAGCTGGCGAAGTTTGTTTACGATGAGTATAAGCCTTGTGTGCTGGTTATTAATAAGTGGGATTTGGCGAAGGACAGGGCAGATATGGATGATTTCGGGGATTATCTGAGTAAGGTTTTGCCGGGTTTGAAGTATGCTCCGATAGCTTTTACGACGGCGAGCGAGGGTAAGAATGTTCAGGCGGTGTTGGATTTGGCGAAGGAATTGTTCAAGCAGTCTTCGATGCGGATATCTACGGGGCGGCTTAATAAGGCTTTCGAGGAGATATCGAATATGCGGATGACAACTCCGCGGAGGGTGCAGGGGTTCCCGAAGATATACTATGCGACGCAGATTTCGCAGAATCCGGTTACGATTATTATGTTTGTGAATCGTGTTGAGCTGTTCGATGAGACGAGGCAGCGGTTTATTGTGAATCGGCTGAGGGAGCTATTGCCGATCGCGGAGGTTCCGATCCGTTTGATGATAAAGCCGCGGACTCGGCGTGATGATGCAAGTCCTAGTAAATAGGTGGGAGATTTTAGGAAAAAATTGAAACGAAAATTGATTTTGTACGTATTTTATGGTATTAAGATGTTAAAGTGAATTAATTGGAGATAGACATGAGCGAAAATGATTTTAATAAGCAGGTTGAAGTTACTATTAATGATGAGATTCGTCCTTTGCTGCAGGGCCATGGCGGGGATATCGAGTTGATTGGTATTGATGAGGATAAGACTGTTAATGTGCGGCTGCAGGGTGCATGTGCGGGTTGCCCGGGGGCCAAGATGACGTTGAAAAACGGTGTTGAACGGATATTGAAAGAGAAGTATCCGGAATTGAAAGAGGTTGTAGCGGTTTAATTGCCGATTTAATAGTGATTAGAGCCCCGGTTTGTGCCGGGGTTTTTTTATGGTTGAAATGTTTGTGGCTCGGATGGTTGAGAAAAGGATCAGCGGCGATGGCTATAGTTAATGTTAATGGTGTTGATAAGTCTTACGGCAGTGAGGTTATTTTTGCGGATTTGAGCCTGACGGTTTACAGGAAAGAGAAGGTTGGGTTTGTGGGGCCAAACGGTTCTGGTAAGACGACGCTTTTCAGGCTTTTGACGGGGCAGGAAAATATTGATGGGGGCGAGATTGTTAAAAGTAAGAATTTGAGGATCGGTTATTTGCCGCAGGAGCCGGAGTTTGAAAGCTGTAAGACGGTGATCGAGGAAGTTCATTCGGGGCTGGGGTTGATTTTGAGTTTGCAGAAGAAGATCGAGGATATATCGCATAAGCTGTCGGAGGTTAAAGGTGATGAACTTTCGGCGGCGATGAAGGAGTATGATCGGCTTTGTCATGAGTTTGAGATTGCGGGCGGTTATGAATACGAGACGCGGGTGCATACGATTCTTTCGGGGGTAGGGCTTGGACAGGAATTTTATAATGTTTCGACGGGTGATCTTTCGGGCGGGCAGAAGTCGCGGCTGGGGCTTGCGAAGGTGCTATTGAAGAATACGGATTTGCTACTGCTGGATGAGCCGACGAACCATCTTGATCTTGCGGGGTGTGAGTGGCTGGAGAAATATGTAAAAAATTATGATGGAGCGGCGATAATAATCAGCCATGACAGGTATTTGCTTGATAATGTTTCGGATAAGATTTTTGAGTTGGTGGGTCGAAGGATAAATACTTATAAGGGTAATTATTCGAGGTATGTTGAGACGAAAGAGAAGCGATCGTTGGGTGATGAGAGGGAGTATGCCAAGCGGGTGAAGTTTGTGCATGAGACGGAAGATTTTATAAAGCGGAATATCAATCAGAAGGGGATGCAGGGTACGGCGAGGGGGCGTAGGAAAAGGCTTGAGAGGCTTTTGCATGAGAGTCCTGATTATCTGGAGAGGCCTGATCAGGAGAGCAGCGGTTTTAAGTTCGGTTTTGGAGAATTGAAAAAGCAGAGTTATCTGGTTTTGCGAGCGGAGAATCTGGCGAAGGCTTATGACGGTTTGACGTTGTTTGAGGATATGTCGTTTGAGATTACGGCGGGGCAAAGGCTTGGCATAACGGGGCCCAATGGGACAGGTAAGACGACGCTGCTGCGTTTGGCATTGGGTCAGGAGGAGCCGAGTTCAGGAAGTATAAAGATGGGTAAGACGCTTGATGTTGGTTATCTTGATCAGCAGGCGAGAGAGCTGGATAGGGGGGCGACGGTTCTGGAGCATGTTACGAAAATATCGCCTAATGAGGATAAGGGCAAGCTGCGGGGTAAGCTGGGGGCTTTTGGATTTAGCGGTGATGATGTTTTCAAGAAAATTTCGAATCTGTCGGGCGGTGAGCAGAACAGGCTTGGGTTGTGCAGTTTGGTTTTGAAAAATCCTGAATTGCTATTGCTGGATGAGCCGACTAATCATTTGGATATCAAAACGAAAGAGGTTCTGGAAAATGCGCTGGCTGAGTATAAGGGTACGGTTATCGCGGTTAGCCATGACAGGTTTTTTCTGGACAGGATCGTTGATGAGCTGCTGGTGATAGGGGCCGATGAGCTTGGCAATAAGAAGATGAACTGTTTTGAATTTGTAGATGGTAACTATTCGAATTATTGCGGGTTGATTGAGCAAAGGCGAGCTAAGAGCAAGGAGAGAGAGGATAAATCCTCAGCAGGTGCTAACAAGCGGAGGCCGAAAAAGGAAGGTGAAAAGAAGAAGGCACCGGCTGAGATACGCAAATATAATGCGTGGTCGCTTGAAGATATTGAGGGGGAGATTGAGAAGGTTGAGGGCAAGCTGGCAGAGCTTCAGGAGAGATTTGGAGATGAGGATGTTTATAAAGATGACGCGAAGCTGGGGAGTTTGCAGGCAGAGTTTGATAGCACGCAACAGGAGATAGACATTCTTTATGCGGCGTACGAATATAAAATCAGTTAGCTGCTATTTGGCACATATTTTTGGGGCTTTTCTTCTAGCATAATATTTTAACATACCGCAGTGGAGAATTTTTTTTGGGAGTACTTTTGAGAGAATGACGAAAAATTTATATTTGGCTCCGGGTATGGAATAAACTTTTCCTTTGTCGAGGTCTTTGAGGCCCTGGGAGACAACGAATTCGGCGGTCATGAAGTGTTTGAAAGCGGGATCGTTTGGGTCGTAGCCGAGTTTTTTGTGGAAGTCGCTAAGAGTGAATCCGGGGCAGAGGGTCTGGACCATTACATCTGTGCCTTTGAGGTCGAGGTAGAGTGATTCGCTGAATGTGTTGAGGAATGCTTTTGTTGAGCAGTACATCGAGCTGCGTGGAGCGGCAAAAAAGCCGGCCACCGAGGAGACGTTTACGATGAATCCTTTTCCCCTGCGGAGCATGTTTGGGATTGCGGCGTGGGTGAGGTTGATCGTGGCAGTCAGGTGGACCATTAGCATATCGAGGTGGAACTGGAGGTCTTCGAGGTGGAACCTTTCGCGGCAACCGAACCCTGCATTGTTTACGAGCATTTCGATGTTATCGGTGTTGCGGATGATGTCGGCTAATTTGTCGATCTGTGTGCGGTCGGCGAGATCGCCGGTTTCGATCCGGACGTTGACTTTATACTTTAGCTGGATTTCTTCGGCAAGTGCCTGGAGATTTTCGAGGCGTCTGCCGTGGATGATCAGATCGTAGCCTTTGAAAGCGAGTTGACGTGCGTATTCGGCGCCTATGCCGGATGATGCTCCTGTGATTAAAGCTATTCTGGATTGTGTCATTTTTTACCTCGAAGAAGTTTCAAAAAGTTTTTGAATTTACGGCTACAGAGATTTAATATATGAAATTATTCTAGCAGAAAAGTTTTTCTTTGAAAAGGATTTTGTAATGGTCATCGATGTCATCAAGCATGTGGCTTTTGAGGGGGCGGCGAATATTGAAAGCTGGACAAAGGCGAGGGGGCATGAAATTAGAAATTGTGATCTTTGGCAGGGTCAGGATTTGCCGGAAGTTGAAGGTGTGGAATTTTTGGCGGTTATGGGCGGGCCGATGGGTGTGTATGATTATCAAGAGCATTCGTGGTTGAGGGATGAAAAGAAGTTTATTCGGAGTTTAATTGACGCGGGGAAGATGGTGCTGGGGATTTGTTTAGGCGCGCAGTTGATCGCGGATGTGCTGGGCGGGAAAGTGGTGAAAAACGATTACAGGGAAATCGGCTGGTGGGAAGTGGAGAAGACAGAGGATGCGAAGGGATCGGTTTTTGATTTTTTGCCGGACAGGTTTATGACTTTTCAATGGCATGGGGATAGATTTTCGATTGCGCAGGGGGCGGTCAGGCTGGCAGGGAATGAGGCTTGTGAAAATCAGGCGTTTGGGTATGAAAGACATGTGCTGGGGCTGCAGTTTCATTTGGAATATAACCGCGAGAGTATTGAGGATATGAACAGCGAGTGCAGAGATGAGCTTGAGGAGGGCGGCGAATATGTGCAGAGCGAGGATTATATTATGAGGCATTTGTATTTTGTTGAGATGAATGAGAAGATGCTCTTTGATGTGCTGGATGAATTTTGCCGTAGGAATGGTAAGTAAATCGGTCGGATTATCTTAACTTCAGCGTTGCCAGTGCGACGGCGGCGAAAGCCACGGCCATGAGCCAGAAACGTACGACGACCTGGGGTTCGGACCAGCCTTTGAGGTGGAAATGGTGGTGGATTGGGGCGCAGCGGAAGAGGCGTTTGCCGCCGGTGTATCTGAAGTAGCCGACCTGGAGCATGACACTGGCCAGTTCGAGGACAAAGACTCCGCCGATGATAAGCAGCAGTATCTCGTTTCGGGTTACCAGTGCGCCGTAGCCCATTGCGGCACCGAGTGGCAGTGAACCGACATCGCCCATGAATGTTTGGGCGGGATGGCAGTTGTACCAGAGAAATCCGATCGATGCACCGACGATGGAGGCGAAAAAGATGCTCAGTTCGCCGGCTTGGGGGATGTGGGGGATGAGCAGGTAACTTGACCATGATCTGCCGCTTGTTACTTCGAGTGCTTCGGAGGAGACGAAGCATAGGATTACCAGTACCAATGACATGATAGAGACGCAGCCAGCGGCGAGACCGTCCATGCCGTCCGTAAGGTTTACGGCGTTGCTGGTGGCGGAGATATAGAAGATCGCGATTATGACGAATATTGCGCCGTTAATGGGGATTCCGTGTTTGTAAAATGGGACCCAGAAGCGGCTGGCGTCGGGTACCTGTGAGAAATCGGAAAATAGGAAACCGGCAATCAGGATAGCGCCGCCGAACTGAAAAATGAGTTTTTCCCATGCTTTTAAGCCGTCTCTGCTTCTGTTGTGAGTTTTTGCGGTGAGTTTGAGCCAGTCGTCAACTCCGCCGAGAGCGCCGAACCAGACCAGCAGGAAAAGGGCTTTCTGGATGTAGGAATTCGTTAATTTGGCCCAGAGGCAGGTTCCTAAGACTATTGCCAGGAGTATGATCAGTCCGCCCATGGTGGGGGTGTTGGCTTTTTGCTTGGTTAGTTCATTGAGTGCGGTGTGGTTGAATTCGGGAAGGTCGCCGATCTTTTTTTTCATAAGCCAGCGGATGATCCTTGGGCCGGATAGGAATGCGACAAGTAAGCTTGTTAAGGCTGCGAGGATGCCGCGGAACATGACTTCTTCGTAGGCGAAAAAGCCAATCGAATGCCAAAAATCACTAAATAAATTGAATATGTGGTAAAGCATTAATTTCTTTTACAAAGTTAAGAAGATTAAATCAAACCGTCCAGAACTGTGATACCATCGACAATTCGGCAGGTATGCACAGCATATTTATCGGCAAAATCGGGATTTGACTTTGGATATTGTTGGTCAATGGTGATTTTGAGGTTTTCTACGCTCTGGGCGCGTACCAGTGCACCGGAAGCGCCTTTGTCGCCGCCGCCGAGCATTCTTTCGCCAAGTACGCCGGGTACAGTCGCGGCGATGTCGCACATTGCATCCAGTTCGGGGCCGGAAATTTTGTAATCGTCTCGCAGGCCAATGCCGTCGGCGCGGAAAATCTGTCCGAGTTTTTCGATGTCGCCTGCTTTCCAGGCATCAAGCATCTGGTAGAATCGCTGCTGGGCGTGGTAGATGTAGTCGAGCCTTTTGCAGAGGTCGGGGTGCGTGGGCTGAAATTTTGTGACCATTTCATCATAGAGTTTCTGGTCTTTGACGTCGGCCAGGCAGGAAATGTCAAAGCCGGCTTTTTGTGCGAGCTCGACCAGGAGTGAGCACTCTTCGCGGCGGACTTTATAGGTTGATTTGTCTAGTCCGGGTCGGTCGGTGCCAGTGTCCATGACTACGAAGCGGAGATCTTCGCCGCTTGGGCCTAGTGGAATGTATTCGATAGCTCTTTCATCGGGTTTGTAGTACGTGCCCATTCCGGCTTTGGCGAAGAGGATCATGATCTGATCGAGCTGACCGCATGGCGAGCCGATATAGGCGTTTTCGACGGCTTGGGCGAGGTCGATGATTTTGAAATTGTCGGTTTCTTCTATATTGTTAGCCTGGAAGGTCGAGATAATCAGATTTAGCGTTAGCGACGCGCTTCGGCTCATGCCGCCGCCGGGGATGTTGCCGTATATAATGCCGTCAATGCCTGTTTTGGGGTTGTAACCGGCGTTTTTCAGTATGTAATCGACCCCGAATGGGAAGCGGGCCCAGGAGTGTGAAGTTTCGGGGCTTTGAGGCGGGGGGACTTGTCCTATTTTGTATTCGATGATGCCCTGATCGGGGATATTAACGCTGAAAAGGCGGTTTTTGTCAGTTCCGTTCGGCTTGTAAGCGAACCAGATGAAGCGGTCGGTGCCGATTCCAAAGAGGTCGGTGCCGTTGTAGTCGCCATGTTCTACGCCCAGGCAGAAACGGGACGAGCTTCGGGTTATTGTAGCGCCGGTAAGGTCTAGGCCTTTTGTTTTGGCGGCGGACATTATTTTTTCTATCGCTTTTGCGTCCTGCGAGGGGTTCATTTTATCTCCATATATATCTTTGAGCGAGCCGAAAGTGATTTTAACAAAAAAATTATAACATGTACATATAATATAGATGCAGCATTATAAAATTTGGCTTTAAATCAGACGTTTAGAGTGTTAAAATTAATTAATTGTAATTATTTTGCAGTTTGAAAAAGAAAAGTATAGAGGGTTTATGAGCTATTTTAGAGATAATATAGAGAAGATGGCTGGTTATGTTCCTGGTTTTCAGCCGGGGGGGTCAGATGTTGTTAAGCTCAATACAAATGAGAATCCTTATTTGGTTTCGCCAAAGGCAATGGAAGCTTTAAAAAGTATAACTGCTGATAAATTAAGACGTTATCCATCGCCAAGAGGTGATAATTTCCGTGAGGCCGCGGCAAGGGTTCATGAGGTCAGACCGGAGAATATAATTTGTACAAACGGCGGTGATGATCTGTTGACGATTGCGGTTCGCAGTTTTTGTGATAGTAAGCGTGGTTTGGCTTATCCTGTGCCGACATATTCGCTTTATCCTGTGCTGGCAGAAATACAAGGCTGTGATACGATAGAGATTTCCTACGGTGAAAACTTTGATCTGCCCAGTGAGTTGGAAGAGGTAAAGGCAGGTTTGACAATAGTTTGCAATCCGAACGCCCCGACCGGGACGATAGTTAAGCCGCTTTATCTGGCAGAGCTGGCGGCGAAGATCGATGGTGTGCTGCTGATCGATGAAGCGTATGCGGATTTTGCACCTTATAACTGTGTGCCGCTTGTGAAAGAGCTTGATAATGTGATAATTTTACGTTCGATGAGCAAGGGTTATTCGCTTGCGGGGCTGCGGTTTGGATATGGAATTGCCAGCGAGAAGCTGATCGAGGGAATGATTGAGAAGGTTAAGGACTCGTACAATGTTGATGCAGTTTCTATCGAAGTGGCGGCTGCGGCGATTTCTGACCAGGAATATTTTGGGGCAAATATTGAGAAGATCAAGGCAGAGCGGGAAAGGGTAACCGAGGAATTGCGCAAACATGGATTCGAAGTTGGCGACAGTCATACGAATTTTGTGCTGGCCAGGTGCCCGGGAGGTGAGGGGCAGAAGTTTTTTGATGAGCTGGTTAAGCGTAATATTTATGTTCGGTACTGGAACAGTTCGGGCCTTGATGATAAACTGCGGATAACGATCGGGACGGCAGGTGAGAATGAGATGCTTTTGAAAGCGATTGAGGAGATTGTCGCTTAGGAAAAATATTTAAGGAAGATAATATGGTAAGAACGGCTAAGCTGGAACGCAAGACAAACGAAACGGATATCTCGGTCGAGATGAATATTGACGGGATGGGCAGTTATGAGATCGAGACGGGGATCGGGTTTCTGGATCATATGCTTTCGCATCTTTGCAAGCACGGCAAGATCGATATGAAGCTGCGGGCCAAAGGCGATCTGCATATCGATGATCATCATACGGTTGAGGATGTGGCGATATGTATCGGTCAGTGTCTGGATAAGGCGCTTGGCGATAAGAAGGGGATTAACCGTTACGGCAATAGTTCGGTGCCGATGGAAGATGCGATGGCAAATGTTGTGCTTGATCTTTCGGGCAGGCCGTTTTGTGTTTATAACGTGAAATATATCAATCAGAAGATTGGCGAATTTGATGTGGAATGTGTCGAGGAGTTTTTGCGGGCATTTATCAATAACGCGAAATGCAACCTGCATATCGATGTGCCTTATGGAACCAACAGCCATCATATAGCTGAGGCGATTTTTAAGGCTCTGGGTAAGGCATTGTCGCAGGCGGTGCAGGTGACCGGAACTGAGATTCCGAGCACGAAAGGCAGCCTGTAAATTAAATAAAAAATTAAATATCAAAAATCAAAAGGGTGGTATGTCCTTTCGGGCAACTTGTTAAATAAAAATAACCCCAGCTAAAGCTGGGGGCTAATACGGCAGAACGTTATTAAAATTAAGTTGATGGCGCTTTTATGATTTCAGGAATTGAATACGAGTACAGGACGGGGATCGGGACAGATATTCATAAGCTGGTTCCCGGGCGGAAGCTGATGCTTGGCGGGATCGAGGTTCCGTTTGAGATGGGGCTTTTGGCGCATTCGGACGGCGATGTTGTTTTGCATTCGGTTATAGATGCGATGTTCGGTGCGGCGGGTATGGGTGATATCGGTACGCATTTTCCCGATAGCGATGAAGTTTATCGGGGTATTCCCAGTAAGAATTTGATGATAATCTGCAAAGAGAAGCTTGCGGAGGAGCGATGGGAAGTGGTTAATGTTGATGTGACTATTACGGCGGAGCAGCCGAAGCTTTTCAGTTTTAAGGGTCAGATGAAACGGTCGATTTCGGGTTTGCTCGAGATCAATTTTGCTAATGTCAATATTAAAGCCAAGACAAATGAGGGCTTTGGTGAGATTGGCAGAGTTGAAGCGATTTCATCGCTTGCGAATGTGTTGCTTAGAAGAAAGTTGAAGAGGACGTTGTAACTTCGAACGTTGAACGTCGAACTTTGATGTAATTTTGGTGGGCAGTGCCCACCCTACGGATCAAATGAAAAACCAAATATTAAAAATCAAAATTGTGGAATGCCCTTTCGGGCAACTTGTTAAATAAAAAGAACCCCAGCTAAAGCTGAGGGCTAAATGTTGGAATTGATCCCTGAGCAAATCTTAGGGGTTAGAGATAAAACATAAGGTACTTTTGTGGTGGGCGGTGCCCACCTTACGGATTACAAAATAGAAGAAATTTTATGATAAATACAATTGCACAAATAGACCTGAAT
>CAZITB010000095.1:0-11079 GCA_964542055.1 uncultured Candidatus Kuenenia sp. | reverse complement strand
CTTTTAGTTTCCTTGCAAACTCAAATATCCTCTGATTTCTTTCCCCTGTTTTCTTAGGCAAGGTTTCTTCTATCGATGTATCAATATAAACTTGATTAGCTTCAAAAACATCTAACCCCTTTCGATGCGATCGGGATACTGCCTTTGTTTTTGAATTTGACAGAAGGGTTATCCAGGCACGAAAGGAATAAAATTCTTATCCAATCGCTGTTTACAGGTTTTCTGGTTGCGGTCTTTTTCCTTTTTCTTGGGAAAATCATTTTCAAAGTTATAGGTATAACAATAGAGGATTTTATGATCGCTGGCGGTATAATCTTGTTCAGCATAGCAACCAGCGACATATTAGGAGGCGGAGGTGGTAAGGAGATTAAAAGAATGGATGATATCGGGATCGTTCCGCTGGGGACTCCTTTGATTGTTGGTCCCGCAGTATTAACAACCGAACTAATATTGGCGGAAGTTTATGGGATATTAGCGACTGTTATAGTGGTAACCATCAACTTGATTCTTGGGGGACTGATTCTTTATACCTGCAATTTCTGGGAACGACTCATTGGCCGGGCAGGTTCAAGAGGACTGTCGAAAATCATAAGCCTGCTTCTGGCAGCTATAGCGGTTATGATGATAAGAAAAGGTTTCTTCGCACTTTTGAAAATGGAATTTTAATAGCGTCTTTGATTAAAAACGTTTTCGCTAATCAACTTCAATTATTATGTTATCTATCAATCTTGCTTTGCCAACATAAGCAGCAATTGCAACGAGAACATTACCCTTGATCTCTTTAATCGGTTCCAATGTGTCCAAATCAGCAATTTCCAGGTACTCTATTTTTATATTGCCGCCGCTGGTTATCAGCTTTTCCATTTCTTTTTTCAGAATCGATGGATCTTTTTCGCCCGTTTTGATCATGAGTTCACATAGCTGTAAACCACCGTAAATAAGGGCAGCCTCATGCTTTTGATCTTCTGTTAGATATTTGTTTCGGCTGCTCATTGCAAGACCGTTTTCCTGTCGTATTGTCGGACAGCCGACAATTTCCAACGGGAAATTCAGATCGATAACCATTCGTTTTATAACCGCGAGCTGCTGGGCATCCTTTTGTCCGAAGTAGGCTTTATCGGCTCCGACAATGTTAAAGAGCTTGGCACAGACGGTAGTTACCCCTTTGAAGTGGCCTGGCCTGAATGCCCCGCAAAGCCTGTCGGTCATTTTTTCGACATTTACCCAGGTCAATATTTCCAGCGGGTACATCTGCTCAACTGATGGGGCAAACACTACATCAACGCCGTTTTTCTCACAAATTTTCAAGTCCTCATCCAGCGTTCGCGGGTAAGCCTGAAAATCGCCGCCTGGCTCGAATTGCGTCGGGTTGACGAAAACGCTCACGATTACAAAGCCGCACTGCTGTTTGGCTGTCTTGATCAGAGATTCATGACCTGCATGCAAAGCTCCCATGGTCGGTACGAAACCAATTGTTTTATTTGCGATTCTGGCTTTTGACGATTCCAGCCGAACTTCCTTTATAGTATGTACAACTTCCATATCCACCTCAGATATACATTTCTATTTCCTGGGCCAGCTTTCTCACACTTTCGCCATCGGTGGCATTGAAATTTCGACAATCGACAGTAATTACTGGACACTTTTTCCAGCTTTGAAACAAATCATCGTAATCGGATTGCAAGTTGGCCAGAAATTCGATACCGATTTCCTGTTCATAAGGTCGTTGCCGAATCTTGATCCTCTCGAGACATCGCTTTAAATCATCTTTCATATTTATCACAATACTTGCATCTATAACCTGTTTTTCGAGTTTTGAATACTCCTGCTTGTACTCGACCAAATGCTGCTGATCAAGCCATCTGTTGGCATAAACAAAAGCCTTTTCAAATACATAATCGCTGACATAAATATGGCCGGTTTCCAAATTTGAATGGTTTAATTGTTCTGCGCTGCTGTTTACAAAGTACAATTCGGATTTTAAGGCGTATTCCACTTTACCAGCATAGACTTGTGAAAGGTATGGATTGTCATCATAATTTTCCTCGATCAATTGGCCATCAGTCATTACCGCAAGTCCCCTCGCAAGCGTTGTCTTGCCAACCCCAACAACTCCAGCAATGCTTACCAGCTTTGGTTTTTCCGGATCGATCACAAAATCCTGGCCGTTTAGCCTGTCTCTGAGTATTTTAACAGTTTCATTTAAAACCGGGTGAATCACATTTTCATCAATTTCACATATCCCATTGAGAACAAAAGACCGCAGATGCATCTGACAGTGCGGAATTTTTAAATCAGGCATATCAACAACACGGTCGCCATACAAAAGAATATCAAGGTCAATTGTTCTTGAACTGTTAGTCTCGCCTGATCGCACCCTGCCGAGTTGACCTTCGATGGATTGTAAAACATCGAGCAGTTTTTCAGGAGATAACCTGGTTTTAACTTGAACTACACAGTTAAAATAATCCGGCTGTTTTTTTCCTCCCAAAGGGCGTGTCTCTATTATCGGGCTCATATTGCTGACAAAAACATCCTCGGTATTGGCAATTTTATTCATCGCTGAATTGATATATCCCGCCTTGTCCCCGAGATTGCTGCCCAATCCAATATATGCTATGACAAGCTCTTGCTTTTTTCTGTTCAATGATGCCGCCTTAAAAAATAAAGGCTTGCCCTCGAAAGAGCAAGCCTGTTCTGCGTGTTAAATTTTAGATATTCTGTCCATTGCTTCGTTAACATTTTCGAGATTGTTAAACGCGCTGAGTCTGAAATATCCTTCGCCTGCAGCTCCAAAACCTGCACCTGGAGTTCCAACAACGTGCGCTTTATTGAGCAGCAGATCGAAAAATTCCCAGCTGCCCATTCCATCTTTAGTCTTTAACCAGACGTAAGGTGCGTTTTGGCCGCCGTAAACGTCATAGCCAAAACTGCCGAGAGACTTTCTGATGATTTTGGCATTGCCCATATACAAGTCAATAACTTCCTGAATCTGCTTTTTGCCTTCCGGGCTGTAAACAGCTGAGGCACCAACTTGCGTAATGTAAGAAACGCCGTTAAATTTAGTCGAGTGTCTTCTGTTCCAGATAGGATTGACATCAACTGAGCTTCCATCTGATTTATATGCCTTAAGCGATTTGGGAACAACTGTCAAGCCGCAGCGAACACCGGTAAAGCCAGCTGTTTTTGAAAAGCTGCGAAACTCGATAGCGACATCTTTTGCACCTTCGATCTCGTAGATAGAGTGAGGTATGCTTTGGTCCTGTATAAAACCTTCATAGGCGGCATCGAACAAGATCAACGCTTTATTTTCGCGGGCATAATCCACCCACTTTTTCAGCTCCTCTTTTGTAGCGACTGCACCTGTTGGATTGTTTGGATAACATAAATAGATCAAATCAACTTTTTCCCTGGGCAGTTCGGGGACAAAATTATTTTCAGCGGTACACGGCATATAAACGATACCCTCGTATCTGCCGCCATCGATCCCCTGGCCTGTACGCCCTGCCATGACATTGGTATCAACATATACAGGGTAAACCGGATCAGTTACCGCAATCTTGTTATCGATTCCGAAAATCTCCTGAATATTACCCGTATCGCATTTACTTCCGTCGCTCATGAATATTTCGTCCGCATCTATATCAACACCGTGCGGCTTGTAATCGTTTTCTACCACAAGTTTACGCAGAAACTCGTAACCTTTTTCAGGCCCGTAACCGTGAAAGCCTTCTTTGCTGGCCATCTCATCAACGGCTTTGTGCATAGCTTGGACAACGGCGGGAACCAAAGGTTCTGTAACATCACCGATACCCAGCTTTATTATTGACGCATCAGGGTTAGCTTTTGCGAATTCGCTTACACGCCTGCCGATTTCGGGGAACAAATAACCTGCCTGTAATTTCAAGAAATTTTCATTAATCTTTATCATAACTGTACTTATCCTTTCATAAACTAAATTAGCAACGTCAATTGGATAAGACATTTTATACAGCAGATACCCATCAGTCAACCAAAAGAACGATTTTAACCTAAACTTTCGATCAATACCACCGATAATAGATTTGTATATTCTTTTTTAATGGAGATTGTTATGAAAATTGATGGATTAGGGCAAAGTGCAAATTTGATTAAAGCCAAAAAAGTTGAACCTCAAGAAAATCTGCAAATAACTGAAGAAAATACTAACCAGGAGCCAATTCAGACTGAACCTCAGCAGGAACTTAAAGGAGTTTTGAAGCTTCTTGCCCAGGGACATTTCAAAGGGGTAGCAGATTTAAGGCTTAGAATCAACCATGCAGAAAAACTTGAAGGGGTGGAACTGCCGGAAATTTCTCCGCCAAACGGCAATGGAAAGGCTTACGAAAAATTTCTGGAAATTTATAACCAGATGAATGCCCCGCAAGAACCAACCCCTCCGGAAGCAACTGTCCCAGAACAAGAACAACCAATTGGAGAGCCTGCCGATCAGTCACAGCCTCCAGCTCAGGAATTTCCTACAACAGAAGAACCTGTTGAAGAACCAATAGAAATCGATCTCAATATTGAACCGCTGATTCCTGAACAGGATACTAACGATAAACTTGTCGACCAGATACTTGATCCCGAGCCGGTTATCCCGATGGATTATCTTGCATAGAATCTGTTAGAATTAAAAGTGCCCTCGAAAACTGAGGGTACATTTTTAATACAGCATCCCGGGCGATTTTCCCAGCTCGTATGTAGCTTTGCCGGTATTCAAATTGTACTCGATCAAGCCGACCTTAACTCCGTTGAACATCGCATCGTAACCTTTCGAACCGGTAATTCTCACAAAAGAAGAACCGCCTTCGTAGAACATATCGCTGCCTTCAAAATGATATTTCTCATCTTTATAGCTTAAACCTTTACTGGCTTTTAGAGTAGAAATCTCGTTTTTGCCGCCCGGCGTTTGAATAAAATCAGCTTCAATATGGCCTGCCGTTACTTTCTTCGGTTCGCCCATCTCGCCATTTGGCAAAACCGGAACATAGCCTGCATATAGACGTTTGTTGTCGCCGTCAGCAATTACTTTATTTTCATCAAGCAGCCATACTAAAGTATCGAAAAACATAATCCTGCCAAAGCATGGCTCTTCCATCGAAACTGCCGGGGAATTAGCATCAGATGTATGATCGGCATTTGAATTATCGATCTGTATCTCACTGGCTCCTTCGCCGCCCTTTGCGATTATCTCCTGCTCGTCTGCAAAGTAATCCATTTTCTTGCAGTAAAGCAGCACTTGATTGATAACCTCTTTGCCTGAGATTTTCTGACTCTTGAGTTTTACGCGTTGCCCCTGGATGAGAATATGTTTGATATCGGCCTGGCCCATTTCGCGGCTGTTGAGATCGACTACCAGTTCATCGCCGGTGAAGTCATTTATCTGAGTTACGTCAGCATTTTTTTCTATCATTTTCCCAACTACATTTTCAGAAAAAGTCACCCGGTTATTAACTGAATCGAAAATTGCCTTGCCTTGTGCAGTTATAATGACCGGCACACTTGCTTTATTTGCTTGCGTATCAGTATAAAACTCAAACTTGACCGGTCCACTCGCAACTGCATTGCCGGATACCAAATCATAATCGATCTGCTTAGCCCAAAAACTCGAATTACTTTGTTCCTTTGAACTTATCTGGGCCGAACTCAAAGTTTTGGCGGATTTGGGGTAAACTTCGCCCTGGCTATTCTCGTCAAAATGCACCTCCATATCCTGGGTATAAAGGTACTTGTCATTCGATGACAAAATCACGTCGCCTTTCAAATCCGCTTTAACAAGTTCCTGGCTTAGGCCGAAATGAAGCTTTGAATAATCAGCCTCCATATTAGAAACGTTTTGGTCATCTCTGGAAAAAGCTTTAACATTTTCAAGCAACTCTATGTACTTCAACCTGCTCTTGTCCTTAGGTTCATCATAAGCGAAATACAGCTTAGCACTGGAAGAACTGATATTGCCCTGCCTGGAAGCAACTTCAACGTTACCATCTAAATGCGCGTGTGATATTTGGCTGTCATGGTCAAAAACAATTTTTGCCGAATCAGCGAACAAGTTGGACATGGAGTCCTGCATCTTCGCTGAGATACCGCCAAGAAAATCAACGAACTTAACCTTCTGCTGTGACGGTAAATTCTCTTTTGTAACAGAATCTTCAAAATGGACCTTCATCAATCCCATGAAATCCATTTCAGTATCGAAACCCTGGTTTGCGGTTGATACATTCTCTTTTGAATTGACAAATATCGTACCAGGCCCGTTAACAACCGCTAAATTTGCACGCTTTTGCCAGTGGACCGAACCTTTTGTTTCCAGTTTTGCACCAGCTTGCTGAAAATTCAGCGAGACATTTTGTTGAGAACGATATGATGTCATTTCCTGGTCAATGTCAAATTTCAAAAAGCCGCAATTCGCGATCTGTTCAACCTGGGATGATGCTTTCTGCTCTTTGATCGTTACCGGCTGACCTTTGAATTCTATAGTTCTTGTTGTCTGTATTTGCCCCAGACTACCTTGCGTATCTTTATAGAAATCCATCGGTCTCAAGGTGATACTGCCGTCACAGGTTATGAATATTTCTGTAACTTCCTGCTGATCAGGATCCTGGTTTAAGCCTGTTTCTGTTGTATTTTCAGCAGTATCGACGGTATTGTTTTCTGTCTGCGGTTTGGATTTTGCTTTTTCAGCTTTATTCTCATTGTTCGAAAACAAGATATTGCTTAAAACAACTTCATCCGAATATATCTGCTGCTGACCGTATTTTATAACAACATTATTATTGACTACGCATCTGTATTTATTTTCTGGTTTGGCATTTGGATCATTTATACTTTCATTTGAATTTGATCCTGATGTACTTGCAACGGTGGAATTCACTTGATCGGTTTTTAGCTGATTTCCATTGGCACAAGCGCTTTCGGTTTCGCTGGATGCCTTTTTCTCATAGCTTTTTACATGAACAAAATCCAGGTCAATGATTCTGAAATATTCGATCCTCTGGCTCATTGCATTGTATATAAGCTCCATTCCTGTTCCGACCATTTCGGCATCATCAGATACAAATCTTACCGGTCCGTCAGTGGAAAACTGAGAATTATCGCTACTGAAAATCACATCATCCATATAAATTCGACCAGCCTTTACGCTGCTTCCGGGAGTCGGTTCAAATTTAACAACCACGTTACCTTCCAGTCGCGCATCCTTGGGTGTCGGCTGGTTGCCGACCAGTTCAATCTGCACAGTACCAGAATCTGATATCAACTCACAGGTATAATCATCTTCGAGCATTTTCATATATGGTTTTTCGAGGTCCCAATTGTCGCCGGCCTGGCGAAGCAGTTTTGAAAACCCAAATATCCTTTTGATCTCCTTGCTTTGAGGATCCTGTATCGAATACCTTGCTTCTGTTACCTGGCCCGGCTCAAGATCGCCTATGCTTCCCACTGTTTCTAACTTTTCGACATCGTTGGCATCATCGATCACTAACTCGCTTTCAATTATTTCCCGCTCAATCTTGGAAGTGCCAGCAAAATGAGTTGCAAGCATATAAATCAAAACCACGATCGAAATTGAAATTACCGCTATTAAAATTTTCCGAATGTTATTCATATTTTAAGCCTAAATTAGATACCGCTCTATCAATCCATCCCAATTATCTTTATTTTTGAGGATCAGTTCGATAACTTCCCGCACTGCGCCTTTACCGCCTTTTTTGTCAGTTACATAATCTGCAAATTCCTTCAATTCATCTATAGCGTTTGCAACCGCGACTCCAAAACCCGCTCTTCTAACTAAAGGAATATCAAGAAGATCATCGCCAACAAAGCATATCTCGTCAGGCGAAAGAGAATTTTCTTTCAGAATCTGCTCGAAGACAGGCAGCTTTTTTTTGCAGTTCTGGTAAACCAGATTTATGCCAAGCTGTTTAGCCCGAATTTCAGTTGCCTGGGTCTCTCGACCGCTGATGATCGCTGTTTTATAACCGGCACGCTGAAACAGTTTTATTCCATGGCCGTCCTGAACATTGAAAATCTTATGTTCCATTCCGTCATCGCCAACGATTATACTGCCGTCAGTCAAAACCCCATCAACATCCAGAATGAGCATTTTAATCTTTTCCAGTTTTTCTTTCATCACTAGTTTACAACCTTAATACTAACAATATCCTGAACATCTATCATACCGACCGGCTTATTATCTCCATCGACAACAGGCAATTCATCGATCCTGTACTTATGAAATATCGCCATCGCTTCTGCCGCCAATGCATCGGCACAAATCGATTTCGGATTAGCTGTCATTACTTGCGAAACCTTTACATCAAAACCTTTTTCCTTGGCTTTGGTCAAATGCCTTCTCAAATCTCCGTCTGTAACGATCCCTACCAGGGAGCCTTTATCATCAACAACCATTACCGCTCCATGGCGTTGAAGCTTGGAAGTTTTCTCAAGCATTTGCGAAACTGTATCATCAGCCTTTACCAGCGGCATAGACTGATCGGCTTTAAACATCATCGACTGTTTTACAGTTATAAGGCGTGCACCTAACGAACCGCCCGGATGGAATCTCGCGTAATCCTCAACCGTAAATTCACGTGCTTTCATCACCGTCAATGATATCGCATCGCCCAATGCCAGCATGCAAGTAGTCGAAACCGTAGGGGCCACTCCAAGCGGACATGCCTCACTGATTTTCGGCATACAAATAACAATATCAGCATATTTCGACAGCTTGGAATCGTTATTGCCGGTAATTGCTATCATCTTGATTTCCTGCTGTTTCAACAGATTTATCAGCCTGACTATCTCGTCGGTTTCGCCGCCAAAGCTAAGAGCCAGTACAATATCGCACTTGCGAACTTTACCAAGATCGCCGTGGATTGCCTCTGCCGGATGAAGAAAATGGCTTGGAGTTCCCGTCGATGCAAGCGTTGCACTGATCTTTTGGCCGATGATACCCGCTTTGCCCATACCGGTTACGATTACATTTCCGCAGCAATTGTAAATCTCATCTATAGCTTTTTCGAAGGAACCATCGACGGCTTTAGCCATTAAATCTACCGCCTGGGCTTCCTTTTTTATTACTTGCTTTGCATATTCCAAATTGTACATCAATCCATTGACCTCTTTATGCTTTGATTACACTGTCTCTTTCATCATAACAGGATATTTCATGAGCTTCGCCAAACAATTCCGGCTTACCAACGACATTTATTTTTCTGCCTGTCTTTTCCTCAATTTCGATAATCTGTTCTCGTTTTTCGTTCAACAGAAAATTGCAAATACTAACACTAACCATAACAACAATTTTATCTACGCTTGGCTTGGAAGCAGCTGCATTGATCTTTCTTATCAGTTCCAGAGATAGTGCATCGGGCGTTTTGATCATACCCGTTCCATTGCAATGTGGACATTCATAATTTACACTCAGCTGTAATGAAGGCCTGAGCCTCTGGCGGGTCATTTCAATGATCCCGAAAGAACTTATCCTTAGTATCTTTGTTCGAGCACGGTCGTTTTTGGCGGCATCTCGAAAAATCCTTTCAACCTCTTTGCGGTTTCTTTCAGCTCGCATATCGATAAAGTCACAGATTATCAAGCCGCCCAAATCTCGTAACTTCAGCTGTCTTATAATCTCATGTGCAGCTTCAACATTTATCTTCTTGGCTGTCTTTTCTGCATCGATCTGTTTACGGTACCGACCGCTGTTTACATCGATTGCGACCAATGCTTCTGTTTGCTCGATCACTATCGAACCGCCGCTTTTAAGCTCAACCCGCCTGGAATGAATTTTATTGATTTCCTTCTCAACATCGTACTTGTAAAAAAGAGGCGTTTTGCCATCATAGTAAACTGCCCTTTTACGATATCTCGGCATTGCCATCGAAAGAAAATCTTTAATCTGACCTGCTACTTCTTTGCTGTCACAAACTATCTTTTGGATGTTCGGATTGAAAATATCCCGCAAAGTTCTAATCACAAGATCAGATTCCTTGTATATCTCAGACGGGCTAGGGGCCTTTTCGATCCGCTTTTCAATAGCTTTCCAAAGTCTTATCAAGTACGACAGATCGTTCAAGATATTTCGTTTAGGCGCACCCTCTGCGGCTGTTCTGATGATAAAACCTGAACTGGAAGGTGGATTGGCAGATTCTAAAATTTCCTTCAGTCTTTTGCGTTCAGGTTCATTTTCAAGCTTATGAGAAACCCCAAGCCTTTCCATCCAGGGCATCATGACCACGTATTTGCCTGGCAGAGAAATATACGTACTCAAAGTAGGACCTTTACTTTTTATCCCTTCTTTGGTCACTTGTACTACAACATCCTGACCCTTCCTCAAACAATCCTGAATAGGAGGCCTTTCTTTTAGTGCCTGACGCTTGCCGATTTTCTCCTGCGTTTTATCTTTGTTAACATTGAAATATTTCGGATGCAAGTCGCTGATATGCAAAAATCCGTTACGGCCGGTTCCAAAATCTATAAATGCCGCCTGAATCCCCGGTTCAATATTAACCACTTTCCCTTTATAAATGTTTCCCAGCAAAGACTGTCTTATCTTTCGCTCAATGTAAAGCTCATTGAGAACGCCGGAATCTACTATCGCGATCCTGCACTCTTCAGACTGAGCCACATTGACCAGCATCTCCATTGACATTAATGTTTACCTTTCGTTTTAACTCGTTTGGCCGTAAGACCGATTTTTATTCCTTCCACTCGACACCGGACCTGCTGACAGGCCCTGCAAGCATCGACTGGTTTAGATTTAGTAATTCAAAAATTTCATTGACTCTCAAAGAGCCGTCTTGACGAACAAAGATTTTAACCTTTAATTCATTTCTATCAAGTTCAATTATATCAACAAAGGAAGCTGCGTCCATTTGTTTGACTTTGCCGCTTTTGCCAGGCCGTTCGATAATAATCGGGGTTTTATTTTTAAGTTTCTCATTAGTCTCTTTCACCGAAACCCCTGCGGATTCAATAAAATCATCTTTAATTGGAAAATGATATACCAAAGCCCTGGCAACCGGAGAAATGGTTGTTTCAAAAAATTCCATTTCTTTTATC
>CAZITB010000094.1:0-11143 GCA_964542055.1 uncultured Candidatus Kuenenia sp. | reverse complement strand
GGGCTCCTGCTTCGCTTCGCCCAGGAAGGACCCCACCGCCAGCGTCTCACCGGGCAAAACCCCGAACCGCTCACAAATATAAAACATCCCGTGCGGATCCGGCTTAACTGGCCCCGTAAACCTGTCCGCAATAGCATCAAATTTCAATCCGTGCCTCTCCGCCACAATCTCCGCATGCTCACGAATATTCCTCGTAAGTATCCCAACCTTCAAACCTCGCCTGCTTATCTCCTCAAGCGTCTCTTTAGCACCCTCGTTCAAAACCGCCTCCTGCGCAGCCCTCTTTTCATGCTTCAAAACAATCTCCTCCGCCCGCCGCTTCTCCTGTTCACTCATAAACTCCATCTCCTCCAGAATCGGCCTCGAAACATCATTCAAACCAATCTCACATTTTATCTCATCAAAATCCAGCATCGGAACCGTTATAGTCCCATCCAGATCAAATATTACCGCTTTAAAAATCATCATACCTCTATCAATCAAAATTACTGTCATTAACCAGCATATTAACAAAATCCTTCCCTGCCGCCGAAAGCGTCCGATTCTTCCTGATAATTATACCCGATGGCCGGTAAAACTTCTCATTCGAAAACCTCACCACACACAACCTCCCCGCCTTCTCCTCTGCCTGCACTGTCGCGATCGGCAAAATACTTATCCCCGCATTAAGCTCGATCGCACGCTTGGTCGTCTCAGTGTTACTGAACTCCATCTCGACATGCACAACAATATTGTACCGCTTAAAAATATTATCGATCCACTCCCGCGTCGGAACATCTTTTCCAAAAGCAATAAACTTCTCCATCTCCAGCTTATGTATATCGACCTCCCCGAGCCTCGCAAAATGGTGCTTCGGGTTACAGACCAAAACCAGCTCCTCATTCACAAAATCATAAACCTCTAAATTCCGATCCTTACTCGGCGCCGCAACAATCCCGATATCGATCTGACCGCTGAGAATATCCTTATATATCTTATCGCTGCTCGCAAAATCCAGAGTAATATTGCTTGACGGATGTTTCGCCATAAAAGTCTTAACATAATCCTGCAGCAAATGCATCCCGATACTGAAAATCGCCGCGATCTTCAACTCGCTCGATTTCTCTTCACTCAGCAGCGAAACATCACTTTGCAGCTTATCATACTTGGCCAGCACCTCTTTGGCCATCTGGTAAAACAGCTTCCCACCATCCGTCAATTCGAACGGACGCTTCTTACGGTCAAGCAAGCTGCACTTCAGCTCCATCTCGCATTGAGCAACCTGCTGAGAAACCGCCGACTGGCTCACATAATTCTTCTCCGCCGCTCGCGAAAAACTCTTGAGCTCAACAACATCACAAAACAACTGCAAAACTTCAAATTGCATCACTTAACCTTTCATTATCTGCTTTTCTAATCCTATCATAAGTAAACTTAAAAATAAATTTGTTTTTTATCATTTGAATTTATCACAAATAAACATTAGAATCCCTTCCATGACTGCCAAAAACATAAAAAAAGCTCTAAAACAAAGGATAGAAATGGACGACTTTTTCGTCGAAAATTTCTCTATAAAAGGCGTCCAGCTTCCTACACTCCAGCAGGTCGCACCCAACAACCATGACCAGGCCGCTGAAGAATTAGCAATAATAGCAAACGACATCGAACAATGCTGCTGCTGCGAAATTGGCAAATCCAGAACCAACCCCGTCCCCGGCGAAGGCAATCCTCATGCAAAACTCGTCTTCGTAGGAGAAGCCCCCGGCGCAGATGAAGACACCCAGGGCAGACCTTTTGTCGGTCGAGCCGGCAAACTGCTGACAAATATGATCTCCGCAATGGGATTGGAACGAAAAGACGTTTTTATCTGTAATATCCTCAAATGCCGCCCACCGGAAAACCGAGACCCAAAACCGGATGAAATTATCAAATGCTCACCATTTTTAAATCGCCAGCTTGAGATCATTAAACCTCACGTCATCGTTGCCCTCGGCGCACATGCCGCCAAAACCCTCTTAAAGACCACCCAGCCGATCGGCAAACTCCGCGGCCAGTTCCTCGATTACTACACCCACGACGGAGCCGAACCGATAAAACTGATGCCCACCTACCACCCATCATACCTGCTGAGAAACTACTCGGTCGATAACCGCAAAAGAGTCTGGCAGGACCTGCAGAAAGTAATGGATCACCTGGGCCTTAAAGAAAAATAGTCATCCTCAGTATTTAAAAAAACAGCTGTAATGTCGATAAAACAGCCCAAGCCATCGCATCAATATCACCATACAAAATTGAAGCCCCATTACCGCTAAAAAATTATTTCTTATGGTTTCTACCGAATTGTTGTTATACAGATCGACAAAGGTCAACTTAAAGTCAAGATACAAAACTGCCGCCAAGCCTGCTGCGATAAAAATATACGGTATAAACCTTTTAAATATCGGCGGGAAGATATTGGCAGGATTGAGTGTATCAACATCGCGGTTAATTGCCAGCGAGATAAAAACGGAAGGAAAAAGCAAAACCGAGATCAAAAGCAAAACTTGCAGAACTATCTGCGGCGAATATTCAAAGCTGAGCAGATTATATTCTATACCCACCCAATCAAAAACCACCAGGCCAAGTAAAAAAGGCAACCCCGCGGCAATCACAATCAGGCAAGTAAATATAAATGGTTTCAGGCTGTGGTACCAGAACATAAGCGTACCCATTTCCATAGGATTGATAAATTGATCCGTTTCAACTGCGGTAATGCTTGAAATCGAAATATACCAGTCCCACATTCTGCCCCATAGCATTGCAGCTGTTACCAAACAGCAAACTACAATACCGTATTCAATCGCTGCCTTAAAGGCCGCACCAAACCCCATCACCCAATCGCCTCCGCCCGAGAGCGTCAAATTTCTTGCAACTGAACTGCCTATCATCCACGCACCGAAACGACCGCTTACACCTATCACTATCCAGATCAAAAGCGACAATGTTGCACTGCTCCAAATATTAGTCCATGTATCGATCAAAGCCGCTTTATAGAAACCCGGAATTGGTTTGCCGGGCTTTTCTTTTTCAGCTGCGATTTTTATTGCCTTTTCTCCAGCTTTAGAAGGTATAATAAAACGCTGCTGACACGAAAGGCACTTCGCCCGTTTACCTGCATGTAACTGATCAAATCCTACCAACGCATTGCAATGGGGACATTTAAAAGATATCGTCACCTTTGCTTGCCCGCTCAATCATCCTCTCCTTCGATTTCAACATCCATCGCATCGATAAAAGCTTTATGGTCGTTCGCCCACTTTTGGGCTTCGAGAAGATCGATCACACCAGTCTTGACAAGCCTTGCAAGCGAAGCTTCCATCGTGATCATTTTTTCGTCCGGCCTGTCTTTGGTTTTGGTTTGCAGCTGTGAATATAATTGTTCGATTTTTCCGGTACGAATCAAATTGCGGCATGCGTAGTTGTTATTCAAAATTTCCATCGCCACCACCCTGCCGTCACCGCCTTTTTTGGGAATCAATTTCTGGCTTACAACATAAGCCAGGCCAAGCGAAAGCTGGTTCGAAACCTCATCATGCCTTTCAGCAGGAAAATAATCCAGAATCCTGGTAAGTGTTCCAACCACATCGCGAGTATGCAGCGTTGAAAAAACCAAATGCCCCGTTTCGGCAGCCATCAATGTCATCGAAATAGTTTCCTGGTCGCGCATTTCGCCAACGAACACTATATCAGGATCCTCACGAAGCATCGCTTTTAAACCGTCGATGAACTTTGGAACATCGCGCCCGATTTCTCGCTGAGAGATCATCGCCTTTTTTTGCTTTAAAATGTATTCGATAGGGTCCTCAAGTGTAATTATCCTACACGCCCTTTGCTGGCTTATACGGGAAATCATTGATGCAATCGTCGTCGATTTGCCCGCCCCTGTAATGCCTGTCATCAAAACAAGCCCCTGTTTGCGTCTTATGATATCTTTCCATACATCATTGGGAAACCCGATATTTTCAACTTCCGGCACATCATTGGACAAACCGCGTATAGCAGCGGAAATTCCATCGTTATCCATAAAAACATTTATCCTGAACTGAAGCTGACCGACCTGATACGAAGCGTCAACATTGTTGAAAGATTCAAACTCTGCAATCTGCTTTTCACCCAATAAAGGATAGACCAGTCTTTTAGCGGTTTGAGCATCCAGTGCAGGTCCTTTCATCTTCACAAGGTCGCCATCGATCCTGTAAGCCGGAGGTGTTCCAACTTTCAGATGAAGATCAGAAACCCTCATCACCCCTTTTCTGTAAAAGTGACCCAGCATATCGAAGATGCTTAGCTCAACTCCATCAACATTTACATATACTTTGTCCTTAACCGAATACTTTTGATCCATCTGAACTCCTTAACCATAAGTTGGGTTAAAGAAAAGTTTAATCTTATTCCTCATTCAAAGCAAATCAATTTCCGAACACCTCTCACATTCCACCATGCGTCCCTTTAATTCTTCAGTAAATCATATTCAACTAATTCTTTTCGCAATTTCCGGGCAGACGTAAACTGAACCCCCTGCATTCCCGCATCGATTGCACCCTGAACATTTAACATAAGATCATCGACGAAAAGGCAATTTTCAGCCGGGGTATTTACATTTTTAGCAGCTGCAATAAAAATCTCTTTCGCAGGTTTGGTAACCCCGACTTCGTAGCTGAGAGTAGGCAACTTAAAATGATCCAGAACCGAATATGTCGTTTTCAGGTGGTTCCAATGAAGCGGATCGACATCGCTTAACAGACCTAAATTAGTAAGATTCGATAGATCATTTATAATTTGTGCAGTTTCCTCATTTAATGTGAAAATACTGCACCAATGTTTGGAAAAATTTTCGAAATCTAAATCAAGACCGAATCGCTCGCATACACTGCTGTGAAACTCTTCAGGACTAGCTAATCCGCTCATGTATTTCTTCGCCAGCGGGTCTGTTGCGAAATTCATCATATTCGCTTCGTCAAAAACTTTATCTGGTTCGATAAAATATTTAAACAAACCCTTCTCCGGATGCAGGTTAACTATTACCCTGCCAAGATCGAATATTACAGCTTTTACTTTAGTTTTGGCCATATCAACTCACAAATCAAAAGCCAGGATGTTAACAGATCGGATAAATTAAGGCAATAACTTATTGTTTTTTTTAAGATGTTGGCTATAATTAGAATAGATATATTCGGTTAGAACACGTTGGAAAAACCAGACGTATAAAAGCTGTCAGCCGTTAATATATTAAAAATATAAGGGGATGATATGGAACAATTGGTATTAGGCAGATTGGCACCTGTTTTTGAGTTGCCCGATCAAGAGGGCAAATTTGTTCGGTTATCAGATTTTAAGGGATCGAAGTTATTGATATTTTTCTTTTCGCAAACCGATGATCATGGAACAATCAAACAAGTTTGTAGCGTTAACCTTTCCCTTTGGTCACTTGCAAGGGGTAATATGAAGGCTTTGGGCATAAGTTCAGACACTATTGAAAATCAACAGCAGCTATCCCAACAGTATGGTTTAAGGTTTCCTCTTTTGAGCGATCCAAAAGGTGAAACTGCAAAAACATTTGGCGCTTGGGGCGAAAAATACGGCAAATCAGGTCTGCATAAAGGGATACTTCGTTCATCATTCATCATCGATGAAAACGGCCATATCCTGCAGGAAAACTATAAAATCGACCCATGCGAAACCGTTACTCGTGCCGAACAGTTTTTGAAAATGTACTAATATTTCTTCCTTAATCGACACGAAGGTATATTCATGATCTTGCGGTATTTAGCCACCGTTCGACGGGCAATACTTCCAAGCCCCGCCTCTTCCAGTCTATCTCGAATTTCATCGTCATTCAACGGCTTGGACTTATCCTCGTTATCAATGATTTCCCCCATCTTCGCCCTTATAGCATCCCAGCTATGAGATTTACCATCCGAATTATCTACACCGCCGCTAAACATACTCCTAAGCGATACAAGCCCCTGCGGACACTGCATATACTTGCCTGCAACCGCCCTGGAAACTGTCGCGATGTGAACACCTATTTCGTCGGCAACGGTCGCCATCGGCAGAGGTTTCAAATGCAGCGGCCCCTTTTCAAAATACTCATACTGATGCTTGAGAATAGAATTAGAAACTTTCAATAACGTACTGCGTCTTTGTTCTATAGCTTCTATAAGCCATCTTGCCGAACGTATATTGTGTTGAAGAAATTGACGCGTATTATTATCGACCTGCTTATTGACCGACATGTTCGAATACATCGAATTGATCTGCAAAGATGGCAATTTGTCGTCAGAAAGCCGGACACGGTAAACACCCTGTTCATCTGGTTCAATGATAACATCGGCGTTGACGGGAAAATTTTCATAACGCCCAACCTGCAAACCTGGCGAAGTATCAAACCTGCTAAGCCGTTTTATCGCTCGATTAATACGCTCCATATCGGTATCCATTTTGCGTGCGATTTCAGGCAGTTTATTGTCTAAAAGATCCTGCATGTAATTTGTAACCAGCTTGATCTCAAAGTCATAATTTTCATTGAGACTTTTGAGCTGGATCAGCAGGCACTCTTTTATATCCCTTGCTCCAACACCCACAGGCTCAAGAGTCTGGACAAGCTCGATTGCCTTATAGAGATGTTCAATGTCAAAATCGTTTTTATCTTTATTGTGGAGCTGTTCAAGTCGGACAGAAACATAACCTTTTTCATCAATAAAATCGATTATCATTTCACCCGCTGCTTTCACCTTTTCATCCGCTTCCACAAGCCTCCACTGATCAAGCAGATAATCGTGCAAAGATTCACTCGGAGCAGCGGTATTGTTCATGGCTTCAAGCTTTTTATCCGGTTCTCCTGAGTCCCTTGCAACACGAAATGAATTTCTGTCCCAGTAATCCTGAAAATCAAAATCTATCTCGCTAAGCCGTGCAAAATCATCTTCCTTGTTGTTATCATCGTTGACAACCAGCTCATTATCACCAAATTCACCATCGCTTTCCTGGCTCGTTTGCTCAGGATTTTCAGGCGCAGGTTCTGACATTTCAAGCACAGGATTGGAATTGATCTCAGCTTCGATACGCTCTTCAAGCGCAATAAGAGGCAGCTGAAGAATCTCCATCGACTGTATCATTTTTGGAGCAAGCTTTAGCTTCTGCTCCATTCTCATCTGTCCGGATAACTGCATTTTCATAAAATCTTCCTTGACACTGGAAACTGGAATCGCAGAACAAAAATACTAATATTAACCCTCGGCTTTAGCCGGGGGTTTAAACCTATACCTCATAAACATTTACGAAAAACAGCAATTCCTGTTCCAAACACGGGGACATTGTAGCAAAAATGCGTGTAAATTTCCAGCATGAACTTAGAAAATACAAAAAATTGGCCTTAAAACACAGACTATTGACACTCAACCAAAGGCTTAAACTTTTTGTTCAGAAATTCAACTTTATACCTAAAAGAAACCGGCGTATTTGTGGTCGGTTTCATTATCAAAACCATCGGGCAATTGCTGTCTCGAGGAGGTCGAAATTCAGCCGTCTCGCCAGCATCTACGGTTATGCTCGCCAGAGTCTCTGTTATATTTGGCGTCATATTATCGACGTAATCCCATGCGATTATTTTGGCATCATCCTCACAAGCCCACCGTGCCTGAAACGGTCGATCATCATTTTCGAAAGTCACCAGAACATCCTGGTCCGGGTCAAACGGCCCTGCCATCAACATACTGTTTTCGTGAAGTATCGCCCGGGAATTGATTTCATAGACCGCATTTTTACCTATTGCTTTTTCGGGCAGCTGACCGGATGGAAAATTACCAAATTTTGTATAATAACTGGAATTGCAAAGGTCAATGATTATGGTGAAACCATGTTTTAGCTTAGCGATAAGAGTTTTTGCACCTCTTTCCCTGGCTGTCGTTTGGGCCCGCTCCTCCAGACCTTTCCCTGCGACCGGTGCTGCCTGACCCACTATCCATGACCACAGGTTTTCGGTTTCAACATCGATATCGCTTTTTAACCTGAATTGTACATTTATCGGCTCAATCGGAACAAAATAAACCGTCGCTATATGTGTTTGAGGATCATACACCAGATCAAATGTACCCGTAGTTGAAAGTTCAAATTCGAAAGTGAGGATTTCGTCGATTCCGAATGTCGCCCCTGCCGTTTCGGTTTCCTGATCGATCCACTTCCAGCCTTTTGCCTTAAGCTGAATTTGCAGTTGATCGGGCTCCGGCTGACTTGCCAAACAATCATAAATCCATATATTACCGGCATCGGGCTTCTGTCCGCCGACCGACTGAGCACCTTCCGCGCTCAAAGGCATTATTCTGCCCTTGAGATATCCGCAGGCATTGTAAGCCGCCAGATCAATTATCAGCTCTCTTAAATCATCGGCAACTTTACTGACTGGCCTCAACTGCTCCGCCGACTGAAGTTTCTGGTTAGCAGTTTCAAACCGGCCTTGCTGACCATTTTTGCCGCCCTCGCATGAAGCTAAAAACAAAACACAAGACGCAAATACGATTAAACTTTGTATCCGGAAGTTTTTCATTGTCAAACCTGAAATTGAAGTTGTCTACCTCATTATATGTAATCACATGCAAAACTCAATTAAGGTTTTTCCTTACCCAGAGTTTCCCAGCTATCTACTCAAGCTTCTGCCGACCAAGTATCGCCTCAGCCAAAATATTCCCACTGGCAAATTCTATCTCGCTGCCGGTGGGTAGCCCCCTTGCCAGACGCGTCACCTTCACATCCATATTCTTTATAAGCGAACTGATATAAAGCGATGTTCCATCACCTTCCATCGTCGGGTTGGTCGCCATCACGATCTCACTTACTCCGCCCCCGCGAATGCGTTTAACAAGCGAATCAATCGTCAAATCGCCCGGCTCGACCCCCTCCAGCGGTGCGATATGACCGCCGAGCACATGATAAACCCACTTGCAAAGCCCCGTCTTTTCCAGCGTTATCACATCCTTGGCCTGCTCGACCACACAGATTACCGACTTATCCCGACGGGCATCACGGCAAATCTCGCACAAATCCTGCTCCGCCAAATTATGACAAATTTTACATTGTTTTATATTGGTCTTTACATCACGAATCGCCCGGGCAAGCGCCATCGCCTCATCACCGCTGACCTTAAGCACATGCATCGCCAGCCGCTCAGCAGTCTTTTTACCAATCCCCGGCAGCTTTGCAAACTGCTCGATCAACTCATTCAAACTCGATGTATATGCCTTTTCCATTATCCTGTCTTTTCCACGCTCATCACTGTGGCATCTAGTATATCGGTAACCATCTTAACTGCCTGGTTATTTAAAAGCTCCTGCCGCTGGGCCTCGCTTAGCTTTGCCCCTTTCAAATTGGTACTCTCAGATGGCTCGGATTTTTCCTGCTCTCTGCTTATGTTATAACTAACCCTCACCTGGCCGCCCAACGCCTTGGAAAGCGCATCGGTTACAATCTTCGCCGTAAGCGGTCTTTGCAGAATATCGGCATGGAATTTCATACTGGCTGGAAACTCAAGCGTCAAATTACCGTTGTCAAAATCGACCGGATTTGCCTGTGCCAGCAGATTAGAGTTTTTCTTTAATAGCGGCAAACCCGCCTCAAGAATATCATCCCACTTATCCCGGATTTCCTCAATAGAGGCATTTACTACCACTGAAGCAACCTCCGGCTGACTTTCTTCTACCTTACCGGCTGACTGTTCAATTTTTTTTTTAGCGCCCTCGCCGCTTATCTGTCCGCTGCCGATGGCATCTAGCAGCTCTTTTGTACCGATAAAGTTTTCACTAAGCGCCAGCCGAAGCAGCGTCGCTTCCAGAATCGCCCGCGGGTTATCGCTGGTCTTGACGGTATATCGCAGCTTTTCCAGTGCCGAAACGTTATATATCAAAGCCGCTATATCAAATTGTTTCGCCAGTACAGCAAAGCTCTCTCTTTCCGATTCGGTCAGTATAACAAGACCGCTCTTATCCCCGGCGACATTCAAAACCATCAGATCACGCAGTATATCGATAAGCCCGTCAACTATCTGCACACCCGACTGGCCGCTGTTCAACAATCCATCGACGCTATTCAAAACACCCGCGCCGTCCGAATCAGCTATAAGCGTCAGCATCTCAGCAAGCTTCTCCCGGCTCGGGTGACCGATAAATTCCTCTAGCATCTCAACAGTGAGCTTATCAGGCGAAGCGCTTATAAGCTGATCGAGCAAACTAAGACTGTCCCGCATCGAACCATTCCCAAGCCTTGCCAGCATCAGCACCAGATCATCTTCGAAATCGATCCCTTCCTCTTTGAGGATGAACTTCAGCTGCGACGAAATATCGTTAGCCGATATATTGGCAAAATCGAACCGCTGGCACCTGCTCTGAATAGTCGGCAGCACCTTATTCGGCTCTGTAGTGGCAAAGATGAACTTGACATGGCCCGGCGGTTCCTCAAGAATCTTAAGCAGCGCATTAAACGCACCGGTACTGAGCATGTGGACTTCATCAATAATGTATATCTTAACCCTCGCCCGGGCAGGCCGGTATATCGCGTTGCTTCGCAGCTCGCGGATATTATCAACGCCGGTATTGGACGCACCGTCGATCTCGATAACATCGATATCCTCGCCGGTATTGACCGAGACGCAGCTATCGCACTGACAGCACGGCGTCGTTGTCGGCTCATCGAACGACAGGCAATTCAGCGACTTCGCCAGTATCCTCGCCATAGTCGTCTTACCCACGCCCCTGGTCCCGCAAAACAGGTACGCATGAGCGACCTTGTTAGTCTTTATCGCGTTTTTGAGCGTGCGGGCAATCGCCTCCTGCCCGATCACATCATCAAAACACTGCGACCTATACCGCCTTGCAAGTACTGTATATGCCATAATTTACAAACTTTTACCTTAATGACCGCTTCTTAGTTTAAATCTTCCAGACATGCTAATACATTTGCCCCCCGATTTCAATACCAAAATCCAACTTACCCCAATTTAGCTATCCAATACAATCAAAGATTTATCATCCTGCCAAACCATACCCCCTCGGGGTGTTATATTGTTGGTAGGATGCGGTAAAACACAATCGTCTTTTATCCATGTTATTTATTCAGCACACGCCGCATCGTATCA